>JASJDJ010000201.1 GCA_030065635.1 Xenococcaceae cyanobacterium MO_188.B32 | reverse complement strand
GCTTCTGTCAGGTCTCCGGGATAGGCTTTTTGGCTTCTTGTCGTCATCTTCTTGACTCCTCAAACATCTATCCCATTACATTACCCCTAGTGGGCATCTGACTTTTCAAACATCCTCTAAACTCTTTGAGATTATTTGTTACCAAAGTTGTCTGCAAACTAAGAGCTTGAGCAGCAATTAAAGTATCCAAAGACCCTATTGGTGTTCCTTGTTTTTCTAATGTTGCTCTTAAATATCCATAGGTAATTGCAGCAGCGCGATTGAAATCTACTATTTCTAACGGTAATAAAAATTGCGTTAATGCCTGTTGATTTCTGGTAGAAAATTTACTCTTTTGCACGCCAAATTCCAGTTCAGCAACAGTAATAGCAGAAATACCTACTTCACCTACTGGATAAGCATTAAATTTCTGTAATACTTCTGGAGGTTTTTGCTTAATTATATAAATACAGATATTAGTATCGAGTAAAACTTTCATTCAAAAGCACTTTCTCTTGTTTCTAATTCTGGTTGTTGACGCTCTTCTTCCATAAAATCGTCAGAAAATTGTTCCAGACTATCAAACAATGTTGACCAAGAATTTTTATAGGGTAGTAATACCACTGCATCCCCCATCCGTTTGATTAAAACTTTATCTCCTGTGAAACGATACTCTTTTGGTAGCCTAACTGCTTGGCTTTGACCATTTCGGAAGATTTTGGCAGTGTCCATAGTTATTCAAGGATAGATATATACTATAAGTATATATCTATCAAAAGTCTATATTTAGCGATCGCATTTGAAAAATATCACGGTTATACTTGAGCTATTTTATTTTTGAATAGCATGAATAGTAGAAAAGGTACACGGGAATATAGATAGATAAATATAAATATTATTCTAAATCTTGCTCATCGCCTTTATTAGAGAATTCTTCTACAATCTAAGATAGGGAATATATGAAGAAATTTTAAGAAGCCGAGGATATGAAACGGATTGTTTTGATTGCCGGGTTTGAGTCGTTTAACGCTAATTTATACCGTCAAGCTGCGGATATGGCGGTTTCCCGTTGTCCTGACTTAGAAGTGAAAGTATTCAGCGATCGCGACATAACTACTTCCCCCGATACAATAGAAACTGCCCTACAAAATGCCGATGTCTTCTTTGCCAGTCTTATTTTTGACTACGACCAAGTAATTTGGTTGAGGGAAAAAGTACAAGATATTCCTATCCGTCTTGTCTTTGAGTCAGCTTTAGAATTAATGAGTTTAACGCGGTTGGGTAAGTTTGTTATTGGCGACAAACCCAAGGGAATGCCCAAACCCGTCCAATTTATCCTCAGCAAGTTTAGTAATAGTAGAGAAGAAGACAAACTCGCTGGTTATCTCAGTTTTTTAAAAACAGGGCCCAAACTACTTAAATACATTCCTGCTAAAAAAGTACAGGATTTACGCAACTGGTTAATTATTTATGGTTACTGGAATGCTGGCGGGACGGAAAATGTTGCTGCCATGTGTTGGACACTCGCCGAGAAATATTTAGGTTTGGAAGTAGGTGAAATTCCTCAACCAATCGAAACCCCCAATATGGGTTTACTACATCCAGATTATCAGGGATATTTTACATCCCCACAGGATTATCTAGATTGGTATAAAAATCACGTAAGGGCGAACGGTGAGACAGTTGCGGGGGTGAGGCAGTGTGATCTTGGTGGTTTCCCCAAGGAACAACTGCCGAAAGGTTTCACCGACATAAGCAAACTGAGGAAAGACCCCGCGTCGCCGTCAGGCGCAAGGGAACGCTTTCCGATGTCGAACCCGAAGGGCCGTTCGCCCCTACAACCCGTAATTGGTATTTTGTTATATCGCAAACATGTAATTACCAAACAACCTTATATTCCTCAATTAATTAAACACTTTGAGAATGAAAATTTAGTTCCTTTACCTATATTTATTAACGGTGTAGAAGGTCATGTTGCTGTTAGAGACTGGATGACTACTACTTACGAACAAGAACAAAGAGAAAGAGGCAATAAAGAAACACTTTCTTTGTCGGAGGATGCAGTCAAAGTTGATGCTATTGTTTCTACAATTGGCTTTCCTTTAGTTGGGGGACCTGCGGGTTCGATGGAAGCAGGAAGACAGGTAGAGGTAGCTAAAAGAATTCTTTCTGCTAAAAATATTCCTTATATAGTAGCAGCACCTTTATTAATCCAAGATATTCATTCTTGGACGAGACAAGGAATAGGTGGTTTGCAAAGTGTAGTTTTATATTCCTTGCCAGAATTAGACGGCGCGATCGATACTGTACCTTTGGGTGGTTTAGTGGGAGAAGATATTTATCTTATTCCCGAACGATTAAAAAGATTAACAGGCAGAGTTAAAAACTGGATTAACCTAAGAAATACTCAACCCAAAGAGCGAAAAATTGCCATTATTTTATATGGTTTTCCTCCTGGTTATGGTGCAACAGGAACAGCAGCTTTATTAAATGTACCCAAAAGTTTACTTAAGTTTTTACAGGCATTACAAGCACGAGGTTATAACGTTGGCAAATTACCAGAAGATGGAGAAGAAATAATTAATAGAGTCAAAGAAGCCGATGAAACCGATTTGCGTTTGGCTTCAGAAGAATTTACTGGTAATGGCATCAAAACTAATGGCAAAGGACAAGTAACTATTAATGTCCGCACTCTAGAAAAATGGTTGGGATATTTATTAACAAGTAGAGTAGAAAAACAATGGAAATCTCTAACAGGTGCTGGCATTAAAACCTATGGCGATAATTTCCATGTCGGTGGCATTCAGTTAGGAAATGTTTGGATTGGAGTACAACCTCCTCTGGGTATATCTGGCGATCCGATGCGGTTAATGTTTGAAAAAGATTTAACCCCCCACCCTCAATATGCAGCTTTTTATAAATGGTTACAAAATGATTTTCAAGCTGATGCGATCGTTCATTTTGGTATGCACGGTACGGTAGAATGGTTGCCTGGTTCTCCTTTAGGAAATACTGGTTATTCTTGGTCGGATATTTTATTAGGAAATATTCCTAATCTGTATATCTATGCTGCCAATAATCCCTCAGAATCTATCTTAGCAAAAAGAAGAGGATACGGTGTACTAATTTCTCATAATGTACCTCCTTATGGTCGAGCTGGATTGTACAAAGAATTAATGTCTTTACGAGAATTAATCTCAGAATATAGAGAAGACCATGAAAAGAATTATGCTCTCAGAGAGATTATTTGTCAGAAAATTGTTGATGCTGGTTTAGAAAGAGATTGCCGTTTTAATGAAGGAGAAAAACAAGGTATTGCTTTTACTGTCGAAAACGCTCGCTTGTTTAGTAAAAGAGTAATTAATGAATATTTTGTGCAAGTTTATGAATATCTTCAAGTATTAGAACAAAGATTATTTTCTTCTGGTTTACACGTATTAGGAGAAGCACCAGATCGGGAAAATTTACGGTCTTATTTAGAGGCGTATTTTGATAATAAATTATCGGCAGATTCGATCGATAATATTATTGACCCCACAGATGCGGAAACACAAAAGCTGGTACCTCCCGTCGCTTCTCTCGGTCGAATTGAAGAAGCAGAAAAAATCAAAGATTTACTAGCACAAAACACTGACGAATTAACTAACCTGTTACGAGGATTAAATGGTGAATACATTCCCCCCGCCCCTGGAGGAGATTTATTAAGGGATGGGGCTGGTGTTTTACCCACTGGTAGAAATATACACGCTTTAGACCCCTACAGAATGCCTTCTCCTGCTGCTTATGAAAGAGGTAGAGAAATTGGTAAAAAAATTATTGCTCAAAATTTGGAAGAAAAAGGTACTTATCCTGAGACGGTAGCAGTGATGTTGTGGGGTTTGGATTCGATTAAAACTAAGGGAGAATCTTTAGGAATTTTATTGGAATTAGTAGGGGCTGAACCTGTTAAAGAAGGAACGGGTAGAATAGTTCGTTATGAATTAAAATCTCTAGAAGAAGTTGGACATCCCCGTATCGATATACTAGCTAATCTTTCAGGTATTTTTAGAGACACTTTTGTCAATATTATTGAATTATTAGATGACCTTTTTCAACGGGCAGCAGAAATAGATGAATCTCCAGAAGATAATTTCATCCGTAAACATTATTTAGCGTTAAAAGACCAAGGTATAGATAATGCTTCAGCACGTTTATTTTCTAATCCTGCTGGTGATTTTGGTTCTCTGGTAAACGACCAAGTTGTGGATGGTAATTGGGAATCTGGTGATGAGTTGGCTAATACTTGGAAAAACCGTAATGTGTTTAGTTATGGACGAAAAGATAAAGGACAAGCAAGACTAGAAGTTTTAACTCAGCTACTAGAAACAAGTGAAAGAATTGTTCAAGAAATTGATTCTGTCGAGTATGGTTTAACTGATATTCAAGAATATTATGGCAACACCGGAGGCTTAAAATTAGCAGCAGAAAAACAGAGTGGTAAAACTGTAGAAGCTTCTTTTGTAGAAAGTTTTTCTAATGATACTAACCCCCGTAAATTAAAAGATTTACTACGAATGGAATACCGCACCAAATTACTCAATCCTAAATGGGCAGATGCTATGGCATCTCAAGGTAGTGGTGGCGCATACGAAATATCTCAACGGATGACTGCTTTAATTGGTTGGGGTGGTACAGCTAACTTTCAAGATAATTGGGTATACGACCAAGCTGCCGATACTTATATGTTAGATGCTCAAATGGCTCAAAAGTTACGGGATGCCAATCCTGAAGCCTTCCGTAATATTGTAGGACGGGCAATCGAAGCCCATGGAAGGGGTTTTTGGGATGCGGATGAAGAGAAATTGCAGAAGTTAAGAGAGTTATATGAGTCTACCGAGGATGAGCTAGAAGGTGTAACAGTTTAAGAGAAAATTTACTTTTATAAAGAATCGTAAGATGTATGCTGGATTCGCGAATAAAAATATATTTAGTGAATGAGTATACCTCCAAAAATACAATCTACTATAGAAAGATTAAATTTTGAGCTAGATTATATTCAGGAACAAACACAAAATGGACTATATATCTATCTTAAGACCATTAATCGATCGCTTCCCTAATAATAATCTTTTGGTTCAATTTTATGCTTATCTTAACAACTCATTATTTTTAGTAGATGTTTATAAGCGAAGAGTTCAAATAATAATTGAATTACTACAACAAAAAACTTTGTCTTCAGAGGAAATTCAATCTATTGGAGAAGAGTTAAGCGATCTCGTAGGAAGAATTGTAGAATCAAAAATAGGTTTAGAAAATATAATCCTTAGACTAAAAGCACTGTTATGAAACAACAACCAAGTGAAAAAGAATTAAAAGAATTATTGACAATGGCAAAAAACTTTGAAGCGCAAATGAAAGAACAATCAGAAATAGCGCGTAAGATTAGTTTGAAATACGACAAGGTTATTAAAGAGAGAGAAAATAGGCAGAGAGCTTAAATAGATTATAGGACTTACCCATTGACAGAGCAACTCAAATATGCAGTATTGGTTTAGGCATTCAATTTTGGTTTTTCAACGCTTTTTAAGCGATCGCTATCTATCAAAGGATGCTTGAAATAAGCCTGAAACCACGTGTTTTCGTTAATCTTATCTAGTAATTTTGTACGGTGCATAAGTCCTAAAATAATATTTAATATTTACACTATTCAACAATTAACTAATTTCATCGATAAACTAATCCGCTTCAATTTTTCATTTACTTCTAAAACCTTTACTTTAACTACCTGTCCTACTTTAACTATTTGTTTGGGGTCTTCAACAAATCGATCTGCTAGTTGAGAAATATGTACTAAGCCATCTTGATGTACGCCAATATCAACAAAAGCACCAAAGTTTACGACATTAGTTACTACTCCTTCTAATACCATATCTACTTTCAGATCGGAGATTTCCATTATTCCTTCTTGGAAAGTAGCGTATTGGAATTTTTCTCTAGGATCTCTGCCTGGTTTTTCTAATTCTTTGAGGACATCTTGTAGAGTAGGTAAACCAACTTTTTCTGTTACGAATTGCTTTAAATCCAAAGATTTCAAACTTGTTTCTGCCTTAATTATTTTAGTTAAAGGCATATTTAAAGTAGTAGCAATATTTTTAACTACACTATAACTTTCTGGATGCACTGCGGTATTATCTAAAGGATTATCTCCCTGACGAATGCGTAAAAAGCCAGCAGCTTGTTCAAAGGCTTTTGCTCCTAATTTGGTTACTTTTAAGAGTTGTTGGCGATTAGTAAATACACCTTTTTCATTACGATATGCCACAATATTATTAGCAACAGTAGAATTAATTCCCGATACATAGGTAAGCAATTCACTAGAAGCGGTATTTAAATCTACTCCCACATAGTTAACGCAACTAGAAATAGTTTCTGCTAATTTTTTTTGTAACAATTTTTGGTCAACATCGTGCTGATATTGTCCGACACCAATAGACTTAGGATCGATTTTTACGAGTTCTGCTAAGGGGTCTTGCAATCTTCTGCCAATACTAATTGCTCCTCTGACAGTAACATCTAGATCGGGAAATTCTCGAGCAGCAACTTTACTAGCAGAATAAATAGAAGCACCAGATTCATTGACAATTACTTTAATTGGTTTCGATTCTAAATTTTTGATAACTTCAGTGATAAATTGGTCTGTTTCTCTAGAAGCCGTACCATTACCGATCGCGATTAATTCTATATTATATTTACTAATTAAATCTTTAATTATTTCTTCTGCTTGTTCTCGTTTATTTGCTCCAGAATGAGGAAAAATCGCCTGATAAGCTAAAAATTTGCCTGTTTCTGATAGTATTGCTACTTTACAACCAGTACGAAATCCCGGATCGATCGCTAAAGTAGGTTTCATTCCTGCGGGGGGAGCAAGCAATAATTCTCTTAAATTAGCTTCAAAGGTCTTAATTGATTCTAGATCGGCGTAATTTTTGCGGTCTGCTCTTACTTCTCGCAGTATGGCTGGTTTGAGCAAGCGTTTAAAAGCATCTTTAATTATTCCCCGATAATAATCCCGTAGCTGAGGTACGGAGGTTTTAATTTCCTCAGACTCCAAGTAAGCTATCACTTCTGCTTCCTCAACAGCGATATCTACTGCCAAAATTCCTTCGGCTTCACCACGATACAATGCCAAAATATTATGGGGTGGAATCTTACTGACACTGTATTGATAATCTCGATACATCTCAAATTTGGTACTACCTTCGGGATATTCAGCTTTGATTTTGGCAACAAATACCCCTTTAGTTAGAAAATATTCCCGTAAATATGCTCTAATTTGCGCTTTTTCCGCCACAGATTCAGCTAGGATATCGGCTGCTCCTGCTAATGCCTCTTCTGCACTATTTACTTCTTTATCTTTATTAATAAATTTAGCTGCTGCTGCTTCCAGAGAAATAGCCGTAGTTTGAGGCTGATTAAAAGACTGAATTAATTCCGCTAGAGGTTCTAGTCCTTTTTCTCGCGCTACGGTGGCTTTAGTGCGTCGTTTGGGCTTATAAGGTAAATATAAATCTTCTAGTTCCGTTTTATTAAAACAAGCTTCGATTTTGGTCTTGAGTTCTTCGGTAAGTTTATCTTGGGCAGCGATCGCCTCTAAAATAGTTTCTTTACGTTTGGCTAATTCCGTCAAATAGGTATAGCGTTCAAAAATATCTCTCAGTTGAACTTCGTCCAAAGAGCCAGTACGTTCTTTACGATAACGGGCAATAAAAGGAACAGTCGCACCCTCTTGCCACAATTCTAGAGCATTATTAACACTGGCTAAAGGTAGAGAAAATTCTTGAGCGATAATTTGCGAAATATTAGTCATAGAATTACAGAATTCAGAAGTTCGGGAGTTGCAGGAGTCAGAATAAATATTATTATTTTCCCCTGCTCCTCTGCTCTTTATGCTTTCTTAACTAGGATGCTCCAAATTTTTCTTGGAGAATTTCATCGTTATCATCAGCAATGGTAGCAACCAAAGTAATAATGCGCGAAATTTCGCCAGGATAGAGATCGGCAAGAGTTCGTTGAGAAGAAATAACTACTCGATTATCGTAAATACTAAAACAAGTTTCAAAAGTTCCCGACCAATTCATTTCCAACAACTGACGCATCAAACCAGGTTCATCTTTAGCAGGTAGTTGTAAGACTGTAGCCCATACCGTCAAAAGATCGTCATCGGTTTCTCCTGTTAATTGGACAAATACTTCAACGCTTCCATACTGAAATTTCCAGATACTACCATCATCCGCATGATTTACCATCGCTGTATCATTCTGATCTAGGCTAGAGATAATAGTTTCAATCACCTCTTGATGACTAGATAGTTCTTCCATAGACTCATCAACAGATTGGCTCTGGTCTAATTCTAAATTAAGATTTTGACTACTCATAGCAATTTCTCAAAGTATTGGGCTCGATCTGTAGTTTTAGCATCTAAGTAAACTACCAGTGGAATTTACTCTCTTAATTTTTATGTTAAGTTTATTTATCCCCATCTACTTAGTGTGACTAGCATACAGATTTGGTCGACAATTAATTTTAGCTTTGAGGAACTAGTAATTAGGCAGGATAGGACTTAAATATTAGTTAAGGAAAAACCAATCTATTTGATGGGACTCACTAGAATCGAGATGGAAAATAACAAAAAACTGGTAATTTAATGGCAGGGGTAGATACTTTTATTTTCGATCTCACTATCGTTTTGGCTTCATCCGCCGTGGCTGGTTTTATTGCCAACCGCCTACGCCAGCCCGTGCTGTTAGGTTATCTTTTTTGTGGTCTAGCGATCGGTCCTTTTGGCTTAGGGCTTATTAGTCAAATTGAAGAAATTAAGTCTCTAGCAGAAGTAGGTGTAGCTTTTTTGCTGTTTGCTTTGGGGGTAGAATTTTCCCTAGCAGAATTAAAACGAGTTAAAGATATCGCTATTGGTGGTAGTTTACTCCAAATAGGGTCTACTACAGTTTTAGTAGCGATAATTACTTTGCTTTGTAGCTGGGCACGTTCCCCAACAGAAGGATTTTTACTAGGAGCAATTCTCTCTCTTTCTTCTACGGCGGTAGTACTCAAAACCCTGAGTGAAAGAGGAGAAACTAGTACGATCCACGGTCAAATTATGCTGGCAATTCTGATTGCTCAGGACTTAGCTTTAGGATTGATCTTAGCGATTTTACCTGCTCTTAATGAACCCAATAATCTTACCTTTGCTTTATTTACCGCAGTATTAAAAGCGGTTCTCTTTTTTACCTGTGCTTTTGCCGTTGGCTACTGGATTATTCCCCCTTTAATGAGAACTGTAGCCTATACAGAGAACAGTGAATTATTTCTGTTGACGATAATTGCTTTGTGTTTGGGAGTTGCCCTGATTACCGCTAGCTTGGGTTTATCCATCGAGATGGGGGCTTTTGTGGCGGGATTGATGATTGCAGAAATTGACTATGCCGATCAAGCTTTAGCTAAGGTGATTCCCGTACGAGATACCTTTGCTAGTCTGTTTTTTGCTGCCATTGGTATGTTAATCGATCCTAATATTTTATGGCAAAATTCTGGGGTCATTTTGGGTTTAGTGGCTTTGGTGATGATAGGAAAAGCAGTCGTCATCTTGCCGATTATTTGGAAATTTGGCTATTCTTTTAAAACGGCGGTTATTTCTGCTTTAGGATTAAACCAAATTGGAGAGTTTTCTTTTGTTTTAGCCTTAGAAGGATACGAACTAGAATTTATTTCTCAAGAAACTTACTTACTACTCATCGGTACGACGGCAATAACTTTAGTTTTGACTCCTATCATCATCAAGTTTGCCCCTACTATGGCTCAATATATTGCTCGCATACCAGGAATTAATGAATATCTGCGTCAACACCAGAACAACAGAGGTATATCTTTACCTAAAACTATCTGCGATCATGTAGTCGTCGCTGGTTATGGCAGAGTCGGGCATACTATAGTTAAGATTTTATGCGATCGCGGTTATTCTGTGTTGGTAATCGAAAATAGTGAAGCTGCCATAAGACGATTGCGACAGGAGAAACTTCCCTACATTTTTGGTGATGCGGATTCAGAATTAGTTTTAGAAAAAGCTCATTTACCCAAAGCTAAAGCTCTAGCCATCGCTCTACCCGATCCCGCCAGCACTCGTATCCTCCTCAATCATGCTCTCGAACTTTCACCAGGACTAGATATTGTGGTGCGCTCCCACAACAACCCCGAAATCGATCTGTTAACCCAAATGGGAGCTAAAGAAGTAGTACAGCCAGAGTTTGAAGCTGCTTTAGAAATGGGAGGACATATTCTTAAAACTTTGGGGGAAAATCAAGCAGACGTTAGTTCAGTACTACAAGCTATTCGGCTCGATCGCTATCTTAGTGTGCGCTCGGAAAATAAAACTAGTAAGTAAACTTATTATTTTGACACCTAAGAAAGATTCAGAATTGACTTGGATCGATCGAACATCATAGTCTAAATAAAGCAACTAAATTAGCTCCTTGGCACCGATCGAGAAAAAATGAGTATTTCTCGAACTCGTAAACATCTCCTCAAGAGCGACACAATATTGCTTTCTGACTAATCCTTTTATTATTGCTACGGGCGATCGATTATTAATTCAAGGGAATCAAAGTGTAGATATTTTTGCACTGAATCATTCTAAATCAGCGGTTTTGGCGATCGCCAATAGAAAATAGCGATCGCCAAACCCTTTAAATAGCGTAATCTGTTTTATTACATAAAGGTGGATTATGAATGTGGGATTTATTACTCTAGAGCCGTTTTTCCTTGACTAATCCCACGAATAAAATCTCTCAAATCTTCTAAAATTAATGTTCCAATCCTTGCGATTCTGGGGTTGTTGTTTTCTCATTGTTTCTCTAACGGGACTTTGACAAAAAACTAGGTTCAAAAAGGGGTGAAAGCCTGATATATTAATGGTTTAACCTCAAAATAGCTAAATCCTTAATATATCTGGGTTTCAGGCGAATTTACCTCTTCGAGGTAAATTCGGCGTC
>JASJDJ010000200.1 GCA_030065635.1 Xenococcaceae cyanobacterium MO_188.B32 | reverse complement strand
AATTCAATTTTACTCTATAAGTAATGGGTGTTTACTCATTACTTATTACTCATTACTCATTACTCATTGCTCAAGAATAAGACTTGACATTCAAGACAATCGCTTTAACAGTTTAGCCCGATCGGTAGACGAAGCAAGTTGAGGAGCTAAAGATACAATTTGCTCGATATCTTCATCGGTTAAATAGCGTCCTTCGTCATCAGCTTGCTGAAAAATATTAATGACTTCTTGACTATATTGTTCTTGCCAACTAGCAAAACTAACAATACGCGATTTGGTGATTAATTCTTTTACTTTATCAGTTAGCATAATTCAGTTATCAGTAGGGACGGGGCTTATAAAGTGCTGACACAGGTTCAGCACGCAGCCCCTCCGCTTCGCGAGCCGTCCCTTAGTTGTATTTCTCTAAATCATCCCAAAGGAAGTTAACTAGCACCATAAATGTGAAGTAAATTAAAGTAAAAATCTCATTTTCAAATTACATTCTTATGGATTTAACTCAAATAAAAACTTATTTAACTAGCTCTGATTCTCAAGAGCGTATGAAAGCAATTACCGCATTACGAAGTTATGATTCTGAAGTAGCAGTACCTTTATTGATAGATACCAAAAACGATCGAGAGTTTTTAGTTCGTTCTTTTGTGGCTATGGGATTGGGCAAAAAACAAAATGCCGACTCTTTTGCTGCTTTGTTAGAAATGATGAAATTCGATCGAGATCCTAATGTTCGGGCTGAAGCTGCTAATTCACTTTCTTTTTTTGGCGCAGTCGCTGCACCTCATTTAGCGTTAATGTTTGACCAAGATGATAATTGGCTTGTCCGTCGTAGTATTTTGGCTGCTTTAGCCGAACTCAAATGCTTAGAAGAATTATTTGAAGTATGTATCACTGGCATAGAAGGAGAAGACCAAAGCGTTGAAGAATCATCGATTAATTGTTTGAGTATATTTGCTGGTACTAATAAACAAGACTTGGCTTTAGAAAAGTTACTTGCTTTGATGAACGATGATTCGTGGCGTATACGACTACAAGTAGCAAAATCTTTAGGTAAATTTGATTCGCCTCAAGCACAAAAAGCTTTAGAACAGATGAAAGCAGATAAAGACCACCGAGTAATTGGTGCCGTATTAGAAAGTTTGGTTTAGGAAAAGTTCAAAAAAACATTACTAGTTATTGACAGTGTTATATTAAGAAAAGTAACAAAAAGCCGTGTTGTGATTTACACGCGTACAAAAGTATGTACAAAATATTTCTCGCGCAGGACAAGAAATCACGATCGGTCAATATTTAGAAAAACGCCAATAAAATAAATAAGAAACATTTACCGTTAACTTCCGTCATAATTGCTAGCCTAACTCGATCGGCATTATGGGGGATATTTTTTTATTGATTAATTGCTAAAACAAAGTCTAGGTAAAAAACAGCTCGATTTATCGGTATATCCATAATCAAAACTACTCAAAAGCATTAATCGACTTATTGTTAAATGCACAATTTTGTAAAATTCTAGGTAATTAAAATTATGTCTTTACTATCTACAAAATCTCAAAACTATTTAGCAAATTCACTCAAAAAAATCAGTTTACCTCTTACTATTGCAGTAGCTTTTAGTGGAACTAATGCCAATGCTTTACCTTTTTCTAATTTGAATGAAAGCAATAATAGTTTCCTAAAATCACTTCAAGTAATTAGTCAATACGAACCTCCAGAAGTAATTATCGATGACAATCCTCGCGATTCTAACAGAACTTCACAACGTAATGCTGACGCTGTATTTTCCTGCGACCAGGACAATGGGGAATACACGGTAATGTATCATCCAGAAAGTAGACCCAATCAAGCTTATCCTTGGGCAACACCTAGTAACATGGGTGGTGGTTGGACGGCACAAGAACGCTGTCTTGAAATTGCTCGGAGATTAGAAGCTTATCGCGCTGATGGCTTAATAGAAATGTCTACAGGTGTTGAAAATGGCTACAATACTATTTGTGTTACTACTCAAGTAGACCCAACCGATTGCCGAATTGTTTTAACTGTACCTCCCGGACAAGACCCTCAATTAACCCGCGATTTAGTTTTTGATAACTTGTTAATTGCAGATGACGGTCAACAAACTCAAGGGGTATATACTTATACCGAAAATGGCGGTGATTTACTCAATCAAATTGGTAACGTTATTGAAGGTGTAAGTGGTAACAATTCTAGGTCTAAGTCTCCAGAAAGTATTGACTTACGTCCTTTCCTCGATCGAGCTGACGGGGGAACAGGAGAACAGTTAGGCAAACAAATGAAACCTTCTCGCAATCAGTCTAGACCTGCTAGAGAAAACACTGGAGAGCGCAAACCAGCAATCTTTCAATAAGGTCAGTCCGACAAATTATATTTTAGGTAAAAAATAGGGAAAAGGTGAATGGTTCGACCCCTATCTTACACGCTTTTCCCTTTTTTTTATTTCTGGGAGTTAAAAATCAAATAAGCCAGATTGATAAATTGGCAATAAAATCGTGATGTTCTAAAATTTAAAAAAAAATTTACAAAGAGAAAATTTTATTAACAGAGGAGTTTTATATATGTACATAGTGCAGATTGCCTCCGAATGCGCCCCTGTAATTAAGGCTGGTGGATTAGGTGATGTGGTTTATGGGCTCAGCAGAGAATTAGAAAATCGGGGTAACTGTGTCGAGCTTATTCTGCCCATGTACGACTGTATGCGCTACGACCATATTTGGGGTTTGCACGAAGCCTACCGCGATTTGTGGGTGCCCTGGTATGGTGGTGCTATTCACTGCTCAGTTTTTTGTGGGTGGGTACATGGGAGAGTATGTTTCTTTATTCAGCCTCATTCTGGTGATAATTTCTTTAATCGAGGTCATTACTATGGTGCTACAGACGATTATATGCGCTTTGCCTTTTTCAGCAAGGCAGCTTTAGAATTTCTGCTTAAAAGTAATAAGCGTCCCGATATCATTCACTGTCACGATTGGCAAACTGGCTTAGTCCCCGTGCTGCTGTACGAAATTTATCAACATCAGGGTATGGGCAATCAAAGAGTATGCTATACCATTCACAACTTCAAACATCAGGGTATAGGAGGAGCAGATATTCTCTGGGCAACTGGCTTAAATCGAGAAGCTTATTACTTCCATTACGATCGCCTGAGAGATAATTTTAATCCTTTTGCTATCAACCTGATGAAAGGAGGTATAGTTTACTCTAATTATGTCAATACTGTTTCTCCTCACCATGCTTGGGAAGCACGTTTTGCTGATGTTGGTTATGGACTAGGACACACTCTAGAAATTTATCAAAACAAATTTGGGGGAATTCTCAATGGCGTTGATTACAATCTCTGGAATCCAGAGAGCGATAACCACATTGCTCAGCAATACAGTATAGAAACAATTGCAGACAAAGCCAAAAACAAACAAGCTTTAAGAAACCGGCTTTTATTACAAGATGTCAATAAGCCAATTGTGGCTTATATCGGTCGTTTAGACCAACAAAAAGGTGTTCATTTAGTCCATCATGCTATTTACTACGCTCTCAATCGGGGAGCGCAATTTGTTTTATTAGGTTCGGCTACAGAGCCTAGTATTAATAATTGGTTCTGGCACGAAAAACACTTCCTCAATAACAATCCTGACGTTCACTTAGAACTGAGTTTTAATGAAGAACTAGCTCATTTAATTTATGCAGGAGCAGATATGATGGTAGTCCCCAGTAACTATGAACCCTGTGGACTCACCCAATTAATTAGTTTGAAGTACGGTACTGTACCTATTGTAAGAGGAGTAGGTGGACTAGTAAGCACGGTATTCGATCGCGATCACGATACCAATAAACCGCTAGAAAAACGCAACGGATATGTATTCTATCAAACAGATCCTCAGGCTCTAGAATCCGCAATGGAAAGAGCGATCGGTTTATGGTACCAATATCCTAAAGAGTTTGAACAATTAGTTCAACAAGGCATGGAATATGACTACTCTTGGAAAAATCCAGGAAAACAATATCTTAATGTTTACGACTACATTAAATGTGTTTGACCCGTTTAGTACAAAAGCAGTCCAAAACTGTGTGGTACTAGCTAGGCTCTTAATTAAGTAATGTTAAATCGTAATACTACTTAATTAGACATAATGAACCTAGACAACTGAATACTCTGTGTAGGTGAGAGAACCTGTAACAAGGTACTAAATATTAATAAAAGTCTAAGCCCTCAAGCCCTACTCTCTCGGTGTTGGGAGTAAAAGCATAGCCCCTACCGTAGCGACTGGTCATCAATCGGTAAAGCGGGGATAAATGGGGTACTAACTGGTAGTCTGAGCTGGTTAGCCTAAGCGCAAGAATACTATGGATAGAGCAAACGCCCGAAGCACCTTAACTATCGTTATTATCAAACAGCCAAATCAGGACTGATAGGCTATAGCCAAAAGGCAAAACTGCACCAAGATTGTTAAGTACATACCCTCAACGAACTAGAAGATAACAAACCTGGATTCGATTTTCTTGGATTCAACATCAGACAGTACAAAACGGGTAAGTACCAATCAGCTATCAAAGCCTATAAACAAGAAAAGGAATGGCAGAAACTCACCAAATGGTTTGATAACCAAAACTGGATATGGGTAGACGACATTCCCACACTAATCACTGGTCGTGGTACTCATAAAGAGCCTGATTGCAGAGGAGCGCAGTGAGGCGAAAGTTTCATGCTGCGTTCTGAAGACAAGTCGCCTCGGTGACGAGGTGGCTTAGTTTGACTACGATATCCAGGCTGTGAGATCGTTAAACAATATATAGTGACAACTACAAAAATCCTAGAATGAATGAAACTCCTACAGGAAAAACAACAGAATTGAGAACTGTTTCTGATACCAAAAGAGATTTTTATACGTACCACACCAGACCGATTAATTCAGTTTATCGTAGGGTGGTCGAAGAGTTATTAGTAGAAATGCATTTACTGTCTGTAAATGTTGACTTTAAAACCGATCCGATTTACTATCTGGGAGTTGTCACCTCATTTGAGCGTTTAATGCAGGGATATCGACCAGAAAAAGATAAGGAGTCAATTTTTAATGCCCTTTGTCGCTCGGTAGGTGGAGATCCACAAGTATATAAAGACCAAGCCAGAAGTTTACTCGAGCTGGCGACTAATAAATCTTCAGAGGATTTAATTGCTTGGCTAGAGAGTCCACAAAGTGAAGAAGGCATAGATAATATTATCGAACCAATTAAGGCGATCGCGCACAATCAAAATTTTAAATACAGTCGTCTTTTTGGTGTAGGCTTATATACTCTGATTGAAAAAGCCAATGCAGAATTGCTTTCAGAAGAAAAAGAAAGCAACAAGACTTTTACTCTTTTAGCTGAAAAGCTTAATTTACCCGAAGAAAAACTGAAAAAAGATATCGATCTTTATCGCAGTAGTTTAGAAAAAATGAATCAATTGCTGCAAGTAGTTGAAGATGTTCTTCAAGCCGATCGCCAACAGAGAGAAAAGCGAGAGCAAAAAACCCAAGAAACTACGACAGAAACTGTAGAACATAAAGACAATCCAGAAGAAAATAAAGAGTAGTTATAGGCTTAAAAGAGCGAAAATGGGGAAATTTTTCCCATTTTAACCTTAGCTTAAACTCCATTGATTGCTGCTTTTGCTTTTTCGATTAATTGACGATACTTGGGAACGGAGAAGAAGATGGGGGAGATGGAGGAGAAAAAAATGTAGGGACACTCCAGTGAGTATCCCTACGATGGTTGTTAAGTTTTTTCAGCTAAAAGCTAAGAGCTAAAAGCTTTTACTTACTTTCAGAGAATTCAGCGTCAATTACATCATCTCCACTAGTAGTAGTACTAGAACTCTCGCTTCCAGGAGTTTCTGCACCAGGAGGAGTAGCACCAGCACCAGCAGCTTCTGCACCACCAGCTTGAGAATAGATGTTACTACCAATACTGTAGAGAGTTTGTTGTAACTCTGGCATAACAGTTTTGATTTTTTCGTCGTCTTCAGCAGCTACAGCTTCTTTCAGGTCTTTAATTAAGCCTTCTGCCTTAGTTTTATCAGCAGCGGGAACTTTATCACCCAGTTCGTTAAGTTGTTTTTCTGCTTGATATACGAGAGAATCTGCTTGGTTTTTGCGATCGATCTTTTCACGACGCTCTCTATCCGCAGCAGCATTAGCTTCTGCTTCGTTTACCATCCGGTCTACTTCATCATCAGGAAGAGTAGAAGCACCAGTAATACTAATCGATTGTTCCTTACCAGTACCTTTGTCCTTAGCGTTAACATTGAGGATACCGTTAGCGTCGATATCAAAAGTTACTTCGATCTGAGGTACGCCACGGGGTGCTGGAGGAATACCATCGAGACGGAAAGTCCCCAAACTCTTGTTGTCTTTAGCGAATTCTCGTTCCCCTTGAAGAACATGAATTTCTACATTAGACTGTCCGTCAACTGCGGTAGAGAAGGTTTCCGATTTTTTGGTAGGAATAGTAGTATTGCGTGGGATAATTTTGGTCATTACACCACCCAAAGTTTCTACCCCAAGAGATAGAGGTGTAACGTCTAAAAGCAGAATGTCTTTTACTTCACCAGCAAGAACACCACCTTGAATAGCTGCACCAACGGCGACTACTTCATCGGGGTTTACTGTTTGGTTAGCTTCTTTATCGAGTATTCTTTTAACTAGCTCGATGATGGCAGGAATACGAGTGGAACCACCCACCATTACTACTTCGTCGATCGCGCTTTTATCTAGTTTAGAATCTTTGAGAGCTTGTTCGACAGGAACACGACAGCGATCGATGAGATCGGAACAAAGTTCTTCAAACTTCGCTCTGGTAAGGGTTATATCTAGATGCTTAGGACCTTCGGGAGTGGCGGTAATGAAGGGGAGGTTAATATCTGTTTGAGTAGTGCTAGAAAGCTCAATTTTAGCTTTTTCTGCTGCTTCAGTCAGGCGTTGTAGAGCTTGGTTATCTTTCCGTAGATCGATACCTTCGTTTCTCTGAAATTCTTCTGCTAAATAATCGACAATTTTCTTATCAAAATCGTCACCACCTAAGTGAGTATCGCCAGAGGTAGCCAGAACTTCAAATACTCCGTCACCTACTTCGAGGATGGAAACGTCGAAGGTACCACCACCCAAGTCAAATACTAAAATGGTTTCGTTGCTTTTCTTATCTAAACCGTAAGCCAAAGAAGCTGCTGTTGGCTCGTTGATAATCCTCAGTACTTCTACACCAGCAATTTTACCCGCGTCTTTGGTAGCTTGACGCTGAGAGTCATTAAAATATGCAGGTACGGTAATAACTGCTTGAGTAACTTGTTCTCCTAAATATTTACTCGCATCATCAATTAGTTTCCGCAGAACTTGAGCGGAAATTTCTTCTGGGGCAAATTGTTTGTTTTGGGCAGGACAATCGAGTTTGACGTTACCGTTACTATCCCGCAATACTTTGTAAGCTACCTCTTTGGTTTCATTAGTAACTTCATCGTATTTGCGTCCGATAAAACGCTTTACGGAATAGAAAGTGTTGCCAGGATTCATTACTGCCTGACGTTTAGCAATTTGACCGACTAGGCGATCGCCATTTTTCGCATAAGCAACAACGGAGGGAGTGGTTCTAAAACCTTCTGCATTCGCAATAACTGTAGGTTTACCCCCTTCCATTACGGCTACACAAGAGTTAGTAGTTCCTAAATCTATACCAACAACTTTTGCCATAAATGTGATTCTCCAAATTTAATAACAAAACTAAAATTTTTTTTAGATAATAGATTTTACACTGTTGAGTTTTTGAAGCAGGGGTGCTTTTCTTATCTCACCTCGTGTATCATCTCTATCTATAGTGCAAGCTGATGATATTTCTTAGGTAGTGTAGTTTTCCGAACCTCTTATACGGTTTTATCGTTCATTTCTGAATTTTTTCTTGAAGATGACCAATTTAAGTCTCTGTGCCATTGTTAAAAATGAAGAATATTTTCTCCCTAAATGTTTGGAGAGCCTTAAAAATATTGTCGATGAAATAATTATTTTAGATACTGGTTCTACAGATAAAACAGTAGAGATTGCCGAACAACTCGGAGCCAAAGTTTATCACTTTCAGTGGTGTGATGACTTTGCCGTAGCGCGGAATGAAGCACTGAAGTATGTTCAAGGTGAGTGGGTACTAGTACTAGATGCTGATGAAGTCTT
Source organism: Xenococcaceae cyanobacterium MO_188.B32 (assembly GCA_030065635.1). Classification (GTDB taxonomy): domain Bacteria; phylum Cyanobacteriota; class Cyanobacteriia; order Cyanobacteriales; family Xenococcaceae; genus JASJDJ01. The sequence goes on along the minus strand of JASJDJ010000200.1, from coordinate 2,738 downwards.
AAATCCTGCCATCGTACCTCAACTACAGCAAGCAATAGAAGCAGAAAATAATTTAGTCGTCAATCTCGTTCGTCATGAAGTAGGTGCTGCCCAATCTCCTTACTCGTTAATTTCTCGATTGTTTCGCCGTCATCCAGCCATTAAATTTTCTCGTCCCTATCACGCTCTTATCGATGATAGTGTTAGCGAACTTTTGGCTAAAGAATCCGATTGGCGCGTAGTTTCTCTTAGCGATGTGGCAATCTTACACTACGGTTATCAGGCAGAAGCGATCGCGTCTCTAGATAAATATACTAGGGCTAGAGTGATGATGGAAAAGTTTCTAGCCACTCACCCTAATGACCCCTATGTATGTAGTAAGCTAGGAGCTTTGTATCTACAAAGTGGTTCCTTAAAAAACGGCATTAAATTTCTCAAGCAGGGCTTGAAATCTAATCTAGCCGAACCTCCCGTGTTGTTTGAAATCCACTACAGTCTTGGTAATGCTTATAATCGGCAGCAAGATTACGAACGAGCGCAGAAACATTATCACAAAGCGATCGCTCAGCCGATTTTACCTATATTAAAAATTGGTGCCTATAACAATTTGGGTAGCTTATTACTAAATCTAGGAGATTTACGAGGAGCTAAACGAGTTTTGGACGAGGTTTTACAACTCGACTCTCAGTTTGCCATGGGCTACTACAATTTAGGTATGCTCCTCAACAAGATGGGACAGAGGGAACGAGCGGTCGCTGCTTACCAGAAGGCAATTGAACTTAACCCCCATTACGCTCCTGCTTATCAAAATTTAGGAGTCACGTTCTACCAAAGTGGTTATATGCAAGAAAGTATAGAAAAATTTAAACAAGCGATCGCTCTTTACGAACAACAAAATCCTCAAACTGCTACAGAATTACGCCAAAAACTAACAGGAATTGGCCTAGTTGTCTAGCTTATTTTTTTATTATTTTTTTCAAAAATTATCTCGGTAAAAACAACTAATTATTTTCCCAAAAAATTAAAAATAAGTTATGTAGTTACTACTTTTTATCTAGAAGTATTTAAAGTGATTAATTGAGAGAAAGAGATAGAGGTTCTGTGAGTATTTGTTCTTGTTGGCGATAATAAGATTTTCTTTTTATAGCCTCAACATTAGGCATTTCTTGTCGACAATAACTACAAAACCAGTACATTTTGTTGTATTTCCAGTGGCGTAGTAGAGAACTGGAACAGCAAGGGCATTTACTACTCATTTAAAACCTATCTTATTCGTGAGATAATATCTTTTTCAATCTAACAAAAAGATAAAGCGGTGTCACGAAATTACAATATTATTTGAGTTTTATTTATTTTTGTAAAAAATGAACTGAAAAGTTTCATTTAATTATTCTCAAAAAATTTGCTTGCTCGACTCTTTCTTAATATATTTTGAGTATAGCTGTTTGCTTGATATTCAAAGTGATCGAACAACATAAAATTCTAACTATTTTAGGAGCAGGAGTCTGGGGTTCTGCTTTAGCTAGTTTAGCTAAACGTAACCTTACCCAAGTACGGTTATGGTCACGGCGTAGTTCAGAAAGTATTGAATCGGCGATCGCCAATGCAGATGTAATTTTATCTGCCGTCTCCATGAAAGGGGTAAGAGCGACAATCGAGAAATTACAAGCGGTAGGTTTCCCAGAAAAAGTCATTTTGGTTACTGCTACTAAAGGATTAGACCCCATTACCACTCATACACCTTCACAAATCTGGCAAGCAGCCTTTCCCTATAATTCTATAGTGGTGCTTTCTGGCCCCAATTTATCCAAAGAAATTCAAAAAAATTTGCCAGCAGCAACCGTTGTTGCCAGCAACGATCGAGCAGCAGCCGAACAAGTACAAGCAATATTTTCCTCGGATATTTTTCGGGTCTATGTCAATAACGACCCCATCGGTACAGAATTAGGCGGTACCCTAAAAAATGTTATGGCGATCGCTGCTGGTGTTTGTGATGGGTTGCAATTAGGAACTAATGCCAAGGCTGGTTTATTAACCAGGGCATTACCAGAAATGATTAGGGTAGGTACTCATTTGGGTGCGACCGCAGAAACTTTTTTTGGTTTATCTGGCATGGGAGATTTGATAGCTACTTGTGATAGTCCTCTTTCTCGTAACTATCAGGTAGGTTATGGTTTGGCTCAAGGTAAAACCTTAGAGCAAATTCTAGCAGAATTAGAAGGAACAGCCGAAGGAGTCAATACTACCAATGTCTTAATTAAATTAGCTAACCAACAAGCGCTCGCCGTACCCATTGCCCGTCAAGTTTATCGTTTACTAAAAGGTAAAACTACACCCCTTGAAGCGGTTCAAGCTTTAATGGCAAGAGAACTCAAACCAGAATTTTGCGATCTGGACTTTTGACCGCGGAATGCGTTCACCGCAGCGGGCAGACCCCGCGTCGGCGTAAGACGTTTACCCTCGAATGGGGGCAAGGGAATGCTGCCCAAGACAGGCAACGGAGGGGCTGTCTCTTGAATTGAATTCAAGAGCAAGTATCGCCCCGTTCGTTAAAAGGCGGTGTAACGGTGACTATAGCAGTACTTATTTGTATTAGCACTGTCGGTGGGAAGCCCCAGACCTTTTAAGGGTATGATTTTTAGATTTAATGGTAAGAGCAGGTGGGGAGGTAGGGAAGTTAGGGAAGTTGAGGGAGAGATAACCTTGATTTCTCGTCTTAGTAAACAACGTAAATCATTCAATTATTAAAAACATACACT
>JASJDJ010000199.1 GCA_030065635.1 Xenococcaceae cyanobacterium MO_188.B32 | reverse complement strand
AATTTGACTCCTTCAAGGGTTATAGGCTCTCAAAATATCTTGGTGAGAAATGCGGGTGTTAGGATAAACAATTTCCCCTGGGGGGGTCGGTTCGCGAGCGCCTTCTGTTAATTTCACGAATCAAATCCGATTGCTATAGATAGTAGATTCAACAAGATATCAGTTACAATCGGTCATAAAGTTTCTCTGCCAACACCATGAGTGATTCTGTTCTTGACGTTCGCGAATTACAAGTACAATTTTTGACCGAAGAAAAGCCCGTTATTGCAGTCGATCGTATTAGCTTTCAACTCAGCAAAGGGGAAAAATTAGGGATAGTTGGCGAGTCTGGTTCGGGTAAATCAGTCACTTCTCTAGCTCTTATGGGGTTAATCCCCATTCCAGGAAAAGTGACAGCAGGAGAAATCTGGTTTAGTCCAAGTGATGGAGAGCAACCAGTTGATTTACAACAAGTAAGCGAAGAACAAAGAAGACTTTATCGTGGCGGAGAAATTGCCATGATTTTTCAAGAACCGATGAGTGCGCTGAACCCGGTATATAACATCGGTTTTCAATTAACAGAGGCAATTTTATTACACCAAAAAGTATCTCCAGCAGAAGCCAGAAGAAAAGCAATATCTCTGCTACAAGAAGTAAAATTATTACCCAGCGATGAAGAACTAGGTCAACAAGCTTTAGTAGAATTAACAGGATCGCCCAGTGAAAAGGAAATTAATCGCTACGTTAATCAACAAAAAAAAGCAATCCTCCAACGCTATCCTCATGAACTATCTGGGGGACAATTACAAAGGGTGACTATCGCTATGGCAATTTCTTGTAATCCTGCCATTTTAATTGCTGATGAACCCACAACAGCTTTAGATGTCACTGTTCAAGCAACTATCTTGGATTTGTTACGAGATTTGTGCGAACAAAGAGATATGGCACTAATTTTTATTACTCACGATTTAGGAGTAATTGCCGAGTTAGTCGATACCGTCGTGGTTATGTATCAGGGGAAAATAGTAGAGTCAGGAGATATTAGAGAAGTTTTCTTGCAACCGAAGCATCCTTACACGAAAGGTTTATTAGCTTGTCGTCCTCGTTTAGACCTACGTTTAAAATCTCTACCTACTGTGACAGATTTTATGGAAGTAGAAACAGACTCAGTTGGGAAAGTAATTATTAAAGAAAAAGAGCCCGATCTAAGCAATATTTCCCCAGAAGTAGTTACTTTAGAGCAACAAAAAGCCAGATTATCTAAATTAATAGCTAACGAGCCTTTAATTTCCATCGATCGACTTTCTGTTGGCTTTCCCCTCAAAGGAATGTTTGGCAGAACTAAACGCTATTTTATGGCGGTAAATAATGTCTCTTTTGATGTTTATCCAGGAGAAACCCTTGGTTTAGTGGGAGAATCGGGTTGTGGTAAATCGACTTTGGCAAGAACGATCTTACGTTTAATCCCCTCCATGCAAGGAAAAATTATGTTTAAGGGCGATAATCTGGCCTATCTACCCATTAGAGATAAAAGACTGCGGTCTTTACGGCGAGAAATGCAAATTGTCTTCCAAAATCCCTACAATTCTCTTAATCCTCGCATAAGTATTGGCAAAGCGATCGCCGAACCCATGAAAATTCATAAAACAGGAGGAAATCAACGCAAGCGTAGAGAAAGAGTAGCCTATCTACTCGAAAGAGTTGGTTTAAATCCTGACTGGATGAATCGTTATCCCCACGAATTTTCTGGAGGACAAAGACAACGAGTTTGTATTGCCCGTGCTATCGCCCTTCAACCCCAGTTTATTATCTGCGATGAGTCGGTTTCTGCCCTAGATGTCTCCGTACAAGCCCAAGTACTGAACTTACTTAAAGAACTACAAGCAGAATTTGAGTTAACTTATATTTTTATTTCCCACGATTTGAGTGTAGTTAAATTTATGAGCGATCGCATTGTGGTCATGAATAAAGGCAAAATAGAAGAAATCGCCACTTCAGAAGAAATCTATCGCCATCCCCAAACAGAATACACTCGTAGGTTAATCGCTTCTATTCCCACGGGAGGATTAGATTGACTTTTAGCATCAATCGAACTAATAGCTAATAACTACGAGCGTAGCGAGTTAAAATAGAAGCCTCTGATTTCCCCAAACACAATCATTTTGACGTTGAGAGAGATTGTGAGTAAGTATATTTAACTCATCTACAGAAAAGAAAGACTTACAATAGTGTGGATGTTTTGGTCTTCTGGAAGTGTAGTCGAAAAATATTGCCAGTCTATCCGAGACTAAAGACTTTTTCCCACGATGGAAAATACTGGCAGTATCTGCAATTACTACTGTACCAGCAGATCCTAAACAGGATTTCCACTCGGATGAGGGTACAACTTGCTCCATAGTTTTATCATCGATATAGCTATAGTCATACTTAAGTGCTCTCGAAGTTATCGAGGTTAAAGATTTGGGTATATATTGAAATGGCCCTCCTTCTTCATTTACATCATTTAAGTAAATAATAATTTTGAACATACGGCGATCTTCGCGGTCTAAATGCCACAGTCTTGACTTTTTTTGGACTTGATTAGTCAAATCTCTACGCAAATATACACCATGACAGATTGTAGGCAAAGAAAGATAATTCTCGATAATATCGAGCAGCTTTTCTTCTAATCCCCAGTTAAAAATCTCTGGATATTCCATTAGTTGACTAGAAGTAGCATGAATCACATATTGTTGGTTATGTTTTGGAGAAATTGTTTTTATTTTGGGTAAGATATGTTGGCAAGCATTCAGTAGTAGAGGAGTAGAGGAAATTTCCAACTGCTCTAAAGAGGTAACAAAAACTCCTTCGCGATCGAGAGCATCGACAATAGCCATGTCAGCAGCAGAAAGAGGAGGTAAATTAGCAGCATATTTTCTAACTGCTTTTTGATAAGCAACTTGAGAAATAGATTGAAAATACCTAAATCGAAGACTTTCTTTGATAATTCTGGTACGTAAACGTTTTAAAAGACTCCAATAATGATATTGCTTCCACTGCTTTGGTAATCTTATCATTAACTTTTGATCGCTCAATTCAAAAAGATTACTTGTGTGAATCGGGTCTATTATAGACTGAAACTGCTTTAATATTGAAGAATTCATGCTCTTTCCCCCGAACTTTGAGTAGATTTAGTTCTGGCTCTAACCTTCTCAGTGAGAGTATGTCTGTGATGTGGGACAATGGGCGAAAAATGAGAGTAGTGTTGTAATGAACATAGTTCCAGTGAATCAGTCAACAAATGTCTAACTATCCACGGCAAGACTCTCAATCTAAATCGGAAAAGCCAGCTTGGATGGCAATATTCGGTCTATCTTTGTTAATTGGACTATGTTTATTAATAGGTGCTGGTCGTATCCTCGTTCCTCTTTTTCCTTTTAGCTCATTAGTTGTAGGAGTATTTCTCTATCGACGCTATCCTCTCTTCTATAATGGTTTCACTTGGTGGCTGTGGTTTATAGGACCTCTGATCCGTCGTATGATTGATTATAAGAGTGGCCACCTAACTTATGGGCCATGGACTCTAACACCGTTGCTGGTAACGTCTATTTCCTTTATCACTTTAATTAAATATTTACCCAAAACATATAATTCGGGAGGATTGCCCTTTCTTCTATCTATAGGAAGCCTATTCTATAGCTTTATGATTGGGTTAATCCAAAACCCCAAAAATGCAGCAGTCAATCAGTTTTTAGCTTGGTTGAGTCCAGTTCTTTTGGCATTCCATCTATTTGTCAATTGGCGGGATTATCCAAGCTATCGTCGCAATTTTCAACGCATTTTTCTGTGGGGAACTTTAGTAATGGGGCTTTACGGAATCTGTCAATATTTGATAGCTCCTGAATGGGATCGTTTTTGGCTAAGGAGTATCGATAATCTGACTTTTGGTAGACCAGAACCACTACAAATTAGAGTTTGCAGCACCATGGAGTCACCGCAGTCCTTTGCCAATATGATGATGGCAGGTTTGCTGTTAGTATTTACCAATAAAGGAAACCAACGTTTCCTGGGTGCAGGGCCAGGCTATTTAACCTTTCTGCTATCAAGGGCTCGTTCTGCTTGGTTAGGCTGGATGACGGGACTAATGACTTTTCTGCTCTCTCTCAAATCAAGCCTACAAATACGCCTCATCATAACTATTATGGTCGGAGCTTTTTTTGTCGTACCATTAACTGTGATGGAACCATTCTCTACGGTCATTAGTTCTCGTATAGAAACCCTATCTAATAGTCCTGAAGATGATTTTAGCTATCAACAGCGAGCACAGGGTTATAGTGAACTTTTAAATGTTGCCTTATCCCAGTTTGTGGGTAAGGGACTAGGGTACCATATAGAAAGTGACAGTATTGGCAGCAATGATAGCAGTATTTTGTCTATCCTTTTTTCTCTAGGCTGGGTAGGTGGTATTCCTTATTTAGGAGGTTTATTTATGCTGCTACTCAGACTAATGCAAGGACCAGAAAGACGTTTCGATCCTTTTGCCAGTTGTGCTTTTGCTATTGTGTTGGGAATTTTTGTGCAGTTAGGCTTGAATATGATCTTCAATAGTTCTCTTGGTATGGTTATTTGGGGATTTATAGGTATAGGTATGGCAGCCAACAAGTATTATTTTTATCAACGTAATGTGGCAAGAAAACAAAGCTAATCTCCAGATTTTAGTATTCACCGTTAAAACAGTAAATAAATTGAGCGAGAGTTAGCCATTGGTTAAAACCAATGGCAGTGGAGCGAAATAGGGGTTTTAACCTCATGTATCTTACTTTCCTTTTTGATTCTCAATATATTTTCTAACAGTTTCAGTTGAAGCATTCCCAGTTGTCGCTACAAAGTAACTGGGAGTCCATAAAGTAGGTAGCTTAAGCAATTCAGGAAATTCTTTTCTGAGATGATGAGATGCCCTGCCTTTTATTCTTTTGATAATTACAGATGGGGCAAAGGTAGGGTCAGTGTTGAGAAATAAATGAACATGGTCTGGCATGATTTCTAATGCTATTAGTCGCCAGTTATTTTCCATACAAAGTTCAAAAATAATCTCTTGTAGCCGATGAGCAATTTTACCAGTTAAGACTTTTTTTCTTCTCTTGGGGCAAAAGACGAAATGATAGTTGATTAAGGTTACAGAATGGGGATTACGCCTGTACTCGTCAGGAGGTTTCTTCATATAACTTTTATTTGCTGCCGTATATATTTAATGTATAATCAATGTATCAAATATACAGTATGGAGAAAATGTACGGCTGCCAACAGCAACTAATTCATACGGATAGTGACATAGAAGCAGTATTAGAATTTATTTGTTCTGAGGCGAATAAATTAACTAATTGTGCAATTTACTATTGCCGTCAAATGTTTTTCAAAGCTCATAAGTATGTGTCGAATTATGAGCTTGACGAAATAATGAAAAGCAATCTACATTTCAAAGCTTTGCGTTCGGCCGTGGCTCAACAAGCTTGTCACAAAGTAGGAGAATCATTTAAGTCTTATCGCCAATTAGCTAAGTTGTATCGAGAGGGAAAGTTAGACAATAAGCCAAAATTGCCCAAGTATCGCAAGCGTAATGGATTAACTGCTGTAAGTTATCCTGATCGATGGTTAAAACTGGTTAATGGACAGCTAAAATTCGCTCTTGGTAAGCAAGTTAAAGCATGGTTTGGGATTGATAGTTTTACTCTACTAATGCCATCTAATCTTGATTTTAAAGACATTAAAGAAGTAAGAATATTACCTCGCAATAGATGTTTTTACGCTGAATTTGTATACAAGCAAAAACAGTTAAAATTAAATCTTAATCAATCTAACGTGCTTGGGTTAGACCCAGGATTAGGAAATCTTTTAACTGCTGTATCTACTACTGGAAAGTCATTTATTATTGATGGCAAAAAGATTAAATCAATTAACCAATGCTACAACAAAAAAGTCGCTGCATTAAAAAAAGGAAAGCCACAAGATTATTGGGATGAAGAATTAGCAGCTTTATCTGAGAAAAGAAATAGACAATTTAAAGACATCCGAAATAAAGTAGCCCGTTTCATAATTAATTGGTGTTTGACTAATAATATTGGAACGATAGTTCACGGTTGGAATCAGGGAATAAAAAATGGTTCTCAGATGAATAAAAAAGTTAATCAGGAATTTGTAACTATTCCCAATGCAGCTATCAAAGATAGAGTTGAGCAACTGGCAGTTCAATATGGAATTAATTTTTTGACAACTGAAGAAAGTTATACTAGCCGTTCAAATTTTCTCAATAATGATGAGCTTCCGACCTTCGGTGAAAAATCTGAAAGGAAGCATAGATTTACTGGAAAAAGAGGCAAAAAAATCAAAGGCAAGCTAAATAATCTTGGTCGTGGTGGCTATTTAACCGATGACGGAATTTGGCTTAATTCTGATTGCCTTGGTGCAGCAAATATTATCCGTAAGCAAGTAATGACACAGCTAAAAGAAATTTCTTTAGCCAAGGTCACTAGGGCAGTTTTGAGTCTGCCACATCGATATGAGATATTTAACGACTTGAGTAAATCATATCGAATAAGATGTGAAGAAGCGCGGATTTATAAGGGGCTGTCTGCGGAATTTAGTTCCGCAGTTTAAACGCCCCGTCCCGCTTCGTAACAACCTTATAGAATCCGCGTCTTTTTAAAGCGCGGAGAACTCAAAAATTCGTTTCTTCTAATCTATACAGTCTCTATACTAAGTCTTCAAATAATATATCTTTTGGCAATGAGATAATAGTAGAGATAATTTATTAGTCTATCCATATCAATTGGATAGATGCAAAAAAGTTCGGAATTTGGCTGAGCTTATCAACGCTTAGAGTCTCTCTTAGTGAAAGTCTCTTAAGTTCAAAGTTAAAAAATTTAATTTTTATTGATAACTTGACGGCGAGGGGTACTGCGGTTTTATAAAAAACCTAGTGCCTAGTGCCTATGATTTATTGTATAACTTATTACTCGCACTACCAGTGCGGATTAAAAATTCTGCGGTTTCCTCGTCAATTAATTGTAGTTAAGCAAATTAATTTAATATTTTATGTATAGCTTAATAAAATTTTGGGTACGCCGTTATAAATTCTACCTACTTACTATATTGAGTGCTGCTCTAATATCTTGCAGTTTCTTGTCAGCTCCTTCAGAAGGATTAGGAATACAACAAGTAGAGCAAGCAAGAAGTGCAGACTCTTTTATTGACTCTATCGGGGTTGCCGTGCATCTTGACTATGGAGACACTGCTTACAAAAAATATAATAAGATTATCAAGCCTAAGCTAAAAGAATTAGGAATTCGTCATATTCGAGGTGGCGTTAAATTAGAAGATAAAAAAACTTTGGCAAAGTTTAACGATCTCGCAACTATAGGCATCAAGTCAACTATAGTTATGAATCCACGCAAACTATCAAGTCCCGCACAAGCAGTTAAAATTGCCAAGGCTCTCAAAGATTCAATAGAAGCAGTAGAAGGAGCTAATGAGTGGGATTTACATCCCCACTTTCAGTATCAAGGAAAATCCTTTCCTGAAGGAGTAAGAGCCTTTCAAACTCAGCTTTATTCTGCAATTAAAGGCAATGCTGCTACAGCTCACTTAGATGTACTAAGCCCGTCTATGGCTTATCCAGGCAATGCATCAAAATTGGGCGGTGTTGCTTGTGATCTAGCCAATATGCATAGTTACGCTGGGGGCAGAATGCCTAGTTCCCAACTTGATAGTAAATGGCTGCCCAAGAGTAGAATCCTGTGTAATTCTAAGTTGATTGTTGCTAGTGAAAGCGGTTATCACAATGCTCTTAACTCAACTAAAACTAAGCATCAGCCAGGAGTATCGGAAGAAGCTGCTGCTAAATACTTGCCCAGATTATTTTTAGAGTATTTTAATCGAGAAATAAAAAGAGCTTATACTTATGAATTGATTGATTTGAAACCTAATCCTGAAGCAGACATTCCTAATTGGCACTATGGATTGTTGCGTTACGATGGTACACCTAAACCTGACTTTATTGCCCTTAAAAACACTATTGCCCTTTTACAAGACTCCCAACAGATTGCTAAAGCGTCTCAGTCATTACCTCTTAACTCTTTAAAATATCTTCTCAAGGGTGACATAACCAATATTCACCATACCCTTCTGCAAAAAAAGAACGGTACTTTCTACTTAATTCTTTGGCAAGAAGTTTCTAGTTTCGACTTAAAAACTCAAAGAGATATCTTGGTAACACCTCGTCCTTTAAGGCTAGTTCTCAAGAATTCGATCGATCACGCAGCGACATATGAGCCGATTGATTCCCTTGACCCAATCCGACAATATAAAAAGCCCAACAGAATGAAGCTCCAAGTATCAGACCATCCACTGGTAATTGAGTTAGTTCCTAATAATGCTTAAATAAGCAACTAAAATTGATAGTTAAGTATTTTAAATTCTATGAAATAAAATTTATAGCAATGCTCAAAATTGCCGTTGAAAACATTAAAAACTGGATTTTTGTAACGGGAGCTATTCGTAGTGGTACAACCTTTGTCGGTCAAATTCTCAGCTTGCCATTAGAGGTAGACTATATTCACGAACCATTTAACCCTATGTGTGGTATGCCAGGGATCGAGCGCAGTTATCGCTATGTGCGACCTCGTCTAGATACCGAACAGATGCAGTCATACCATGAAATAACCAAATCTATTTTTAACTACGATCTCACCCTAAAAAGCTGGCATCCTCAAAACGATCCTTGGCCAAGAAAAGCAATTAAGAGACTCACTGGTAGTAGGGGGCCTTTTTATTTGAGGTTGGCTAAGACAAATCCTTTTCATAAAGCTGCTGTCATTAAAGATCCCACTGGCAGCTTACTCTCAGAATATCTCCATCTTAATTTTGGAGTGAAACCCGTAATTGTTATTAAGCATCCAGCATCTTTTATAGCTAGTTTAAAAAGAGTAAACTGGTGGCCGCACCCAGGCAAAATGAAAGACCAGCCACACCTGATAGAAGATTACTTCTCTGACGAAGTTGACTTTCTGCACAAAAAATGGTCCGATCCTATATTAGGCTCTGCTGCTTACTGGCGTGCGCTTAACAAAGTTTTTCTAATACAGACTAGTAAATACCCAGACTGGCAAGTCATTACTCATGAAGAACTGAGTCAAAACCCCGTATCCAATTTTAAGAAATTATATGAGGCTTTAGCTCTACCTTGGTCTGAATCAGTTAAAAGTAAGATTATTAAACAAACACAGAACAACAGTTCTGCTGAAGCGCGAAAAGGTTTAGTTCAAGATTTCCAGAGAAACAGCAGAGATATCTTTGAGATGCGTCGCGACTCGCTTTCACTCGAGGAGAGAAAGGCAATTTTTGAAGTTGTCGAGGATGTAGCACTACAAATTTACAGCAAAGAAAGCTTTGCAATATAAGCAGCTAATAAGAGTGTTTTCACTTTTCGGTTTATGGAATGACTTAGTTAAAATCGTAACCTCTCGATCGTCTACAAAGTGAGTTCTGAGTCTATTGAAGTTTAATTTTGTTTACATACAGCCAATTTTTGGTTGATTCCTTCGATCGATGTATCAATACTTATTGTTTGTGTGTGTCTACTCGGGTAGAACTATGTAAGTATCTACTTTAATAAAATTATTTAAAAATTTACAATTTATTTTATTTTTTAAAGTAAATATCACATCTATGGTAATTAGCCAAGAGATAATACCATCAAAAAATGCTATTAGTTGTGACTTGAAGCTTAAATTACCTATTTTTTAATATTAAGATGATATTTATAAAGAAATAAATAAAAAAAATCATACGATATTACTTGTTCTGGTTTTGTCACTTTTGCTGATTTATACTTAGAAGTAATTACACAGTTTACTACTAACTATAGTCATGAAAAAAGCAAAAAATCTTTGGATACTGAGAGAGTAAAAAAAATTACTTACATAAAATACTCACTAAGAGTCACGATCGAAATCCAGAGTATTTTTATCTTTTCAGGCAAGATTCACACTTTTAATAAATATTTTTCACATTCTTTCAAGGATTGTTTTTACGGATTTTTTTACTATGAAAATAGCTTTAGTTCATGACTACTTAACTCAAAGAGGGGGAGCAGAAAGAGTATTTGAATTGCTTTGCAAATATTTTCCAGAAGCTGATATATTTACATCTGTATATGCTCCACAGCACACTATTAATTTGGGACGACGTCGAGTTAATACTACAGTTTTACAAAATATTCCTGGGGCAACAAAGTACTTTAGACTACTAGCACCTTTCTATTATCCTGCTTTTCGGACTTTAGATTTGCAAGACTACGATCTTATTATTAGTAGTAGCAGTAGTTTTGCTAAAGGCATCAAGAAAAAAGTAGGAGCAAAACATATTTGTTTTTGTCATAATATCACCCGTTTCTTGTGGGATACAGAAATTTATCTACAACAATATTCAACTTATAAAAACTTTGCCCCTATATTAAAAAAAGTATTTTGCTGGCTGCAAAAACAAGACCTGAAATATGCACAAGAACCAGACATCTATATTGCCAATTCAACAGTAGTCGCTAGAAGAATTTGGCAAACTTATAAAAGAGAAGCTAAAGTAATTAATTATCCTATTTCTAGTGATAAATTTTCCTTTAATAAACATAAAAGTAACTTTTATTTAGTATCATCGCGTCTTCTTAGTTATAAAAGAATTGATTTAACAATTAAAGCTTTTAACTCTTTAAAGTTACCTTTAATAATTATCGGTGACGGGCCAGAACGCAAATATTTAGAATCCATAGCTGGCGATAATATTAAATTTTTAGGTTACGTAAGTGATAAAAAGCGCAGAAGATTGATGGCTAAAGCTCGTGGAGTTATAGTTTCTGCTTTAGAAGACTATGGTTTAGTACCCATCGAAGCTAATGCGAGTGGAACTCCAGTTATCGCTTATGGTGCTGGAGGAGTATTAGATACGCAAATTCACGAAAAGACAGGAATTCTATTTTCTCAGCAAACGCCAAAATCTCTTGAAGCTGCAGTAATCCAAGCTCATAATACTGACTGGAATTATACTGGTATTAGAAACCACGCTCTCAGTAACTTTTCGGAAATAATATTCTTTGATAAAGTCGAACATTTTTTGACTCAGGTATGCGATATTAAATTGAGCTATTGGCAACAAAAAAGTGCAGCTTAATGGGGATATAATCGTAATGTCAGATGTGCTCGATAATGACAAAGTCAAATATTTTTTGACTCAGGTATGCGATATTAAGTTGAGCTATTGGCAACAAAAAAGTGCA
>JASJDJ010000036.1 GCA_030065635.1 Xenococcaceae cyanobacterium MO_188.B32 | reverse complement strand
ACTGGTGGTGCTAACCTAGAAACTGTTAAGCGATATATTCAACAGCAAGACGCTCCTACCCGATAAGTTATCGCTTCACAATTCCCCTACATCCAACCTACGGTATGGACGCAGTACCCTTGCTCAAAATTCCGATGGAGTTAATCTGTCTAGTCCTACCGATACCTATGCGAGTATACGAAATAGTCTTAACGACAGAAAATACAAGATCATTGAGATACCAAGTAGTAAGCCTGATTTTCCACCTTTTTGTAAGCCCGTAGAAGTCAACACGGCGATGGTTTATGAAGACATCGACCCACCTATATTAGTTTCCGTTCCCAACCTGTACAGGCTACTCAAAGTATCCAGCGATAGAACTACAGATAAAATGTCCATGTCCTCTGACACCAAAGGACAAAATATGGATTTCAGAACATTTTGCCCTAAAATATTCAGTTCCATATCTGCTATTCACAATGATGAAAACTTCAAGGAATTACAGCGCAGACTAATCGTTATTCCCTTTAAAAAGATAGAAGATTTATCCGATGAAAGATTAAAGCAACTGGGAACCTCTAGGGCTACCTGGCAAAATCATCTGATCAATATAGATGCATATCACTGGGATGGATTCAGCAGTATTTTTGCCAATTTTTGGACTAAAAAAATGGCGGAAATCTATTTGCTAACCAAGAAAACATTGGCTAAAACCCTATCTGGGTTGAGTTCTAGACATAGGGCTATCAGTCTAGATTTACTTGCTAGCGGAATAACTGCTGGCGTCTGGGCAAGTGAAAAAGAAGCGATCGTAAAACTCAAATCTTATTTTGAATGGTACATGGATGAAACCAACAAGTATGCAGGAATAAAGAAATATTTAGCCGACTATTTAGCTATTAGGGGATTTAATGGCGTCAGCAGTCGAGAACTGTATAGACAGATTAATATTTGGCTAGATGCTGGATGGATATTGGAAAAGCCTAAGCCAAGGCAATTGAAAAGTCTCATGGCAGACTTGGGATTAGTTCTATATGAAGGATTTTGGGTGAAAAGATGAACGAAAACATAGGAGATAAACTGATAGAAATAGAATCCAGATTGTCAGATTTAGAAAGTAAATGTTTTGACCTGGATATGGGATGGTTAGCACAAGAAGATAAACAAGTAAGATTCATTTCGGAGACTGGGTGCATAAAAAAGGGAATAGAGTACCGGATACTGTTGGCGAATATGCTACAAATAATCTTACATAAAGTATTATAAATGACTAAAGTTAAGATTTTCAGTCATTGTAGTACTATTAATTTCAGCAAAGATTACTTTCGCCAACAGTATCAGTACCGTGCATTACCCCATAACTTTTTTGGTGGATTGACTACTTTATGAATGGTCGATTTTAATTACTAACGATAAATGGTCCTAATACAAAAAAACCTAATTTTCTGTAACTAATTAAATAATTCTAATTATTCTGTTGTAATTCAAGATTATTTATCGATTAAATTCCTAACAATTTTTACATTCAATTTAGTTACAAAATCAGTAAGATTATTTAACAAACTCAAGCTCGATCGGAACTATTTAAAGTAAAAACAGTAATTTCTGGACGACAGTTAAAACGCACCAGAGGTTTAACCATTCCAACTCCTCGATTAGTATATTGAATCATATTTCCTACTTGATAAAGACCGGATGGATATTTCTTCGCATAAGGAGGTAATACAGACGGTTTTCTAAAAGGAATTTTGACTTGACCACCATGAGAATGACCGGATATTTGTAAAATAAATCTATCTTTTACCGAACTAATATCGGCAAAATCTGGTTCGTGAACGAGTAAAATAGCAATACCGTCGGCTGGTAATTTTTGAAGTACTAAATCTAGACGAGATTTGTTAGCCCAATAATCATCTACTCCAGCAATATTAAGCTTATCTTGTCCTCTTTCTAGAGTATAAACAGAATTACTGACATCAAGAATATTACTGTTGCTAAGAATATTTCTAATCTGATTTGCATCAGACCAATGATCGTGATTTCCTAAGACAGCTACAGTTTTTTCTTTTGGAGATAATTCCCTCAGAGTTGTTTCTAATAAAGTAGTAGTAGCAACATCAGTTTTTTTAGTAGTAAAATCACCAGTAATAGCAACGATATCTGGCTGTTGTTTATCAATTATCCGAACAATTTTTGCCAGCTTTTTTTGGGTCATCGAATCATCAGCGTGAATATCGCTAATTTGAACTATCTTAAAACCTTCAAATGTTTTTGGTAAGTTAGGAATTGTTAAATTTATAGGAGCAATTTCAAACCAATTTGGCTCGATTTTAGAAACATAGATAATACTCAATATCAGCAATAAACTAAAAATTAAGAATGTGTTGCCCAACCAAACTGAAAATTTCTTATATTTATTGCGTTTTTTCATATAACTTACTTGTAAAGCGTATATTTAGTAATACTGTTATAAGTATAAAAATATTAATTTAAATTACCGATTGTGTTTTTTCAACTCTATCAATGATTTCGTTTATTTTTTCTGCCTGTAATGCTCGATCGACTAATGCTATAGACATTTCGTGTTTTTTCTAGAAAGGGATTATAGTTTTTTTATATTCATCTGATAAAAAACTGTTGCTTTATTATTTATGTATTCTTGCTTTAAGTAGTTCATACCCAATCTTTCTAAAACAGCAAGAGAACTTTTATTTTCTAAATCTGTGCTGGCATAAATTGTCTCAAAATTGTACTCTTTAAATCCATAATCGAGCATTGCCTTTGACATTTCTGTGGCCAATCCTTTTCCCCAATATTGGGGTGATAAACCATATAAAAGTTGTGTTTGTGGTGGAGTGAAAAATTGCCAGTAACCACTAAAACCAATAATATTTGTTTGATTAATTAGCCTTGCTACCCATAATCCATATTTTTTATTAGCAAAAGCAGATAAACTTTGATTAATAATTTCTTTGGTTTGAGTTTTAGGAATAATCAGATCGTCCCAAAGATATTTTCTAACTTCTGGTTGTGTCCATATTTGGTGTAATTCGTCTGCTTCTATTTTCTCTACGGGTGATAGCTGCATTCGTTGAGTCAAAATAATTTGCTTTTGATTCATTGGCTAATAATGGCTGAGATTCCCATACTCGCTTGTCTTTCTGTCTAGTGTTCCCTGTTCTTAACTTATTGTTAATTTAAAACATCTATTTTAAGTAATTGAACGCCCGATATAATAGCTGAATTATGTCTAGAAGACAAGAAACACACGAACAATTTTTATTATTTTTACTTATATCAATTGCAGTAAGGCTAATCGTCGGTGGTTTTTGGTGGGCTGGCGAAAAAAGTATTGATAATTGTACCTCTATCTAAATGTCCTCAACAGCGCAATCAAGTCAATAAAAAAGCTCTTCAAAGTGGTAGATATCCTATTACTCGCAGATTATTTGTCATTGTTAAACAAAATGGGCAAATAGATGAATCTTCAGGTAATGCCTATGCCAATTTTATGTTAAGCGACCAAGGTCAAGACTCGATCGATAAAGCTGGATTTATTCGGATTCGCTAGTACCGTTGTGGGGAAGTAATACGTAGCGAGTAGCAAGTTAGACAATTAATAGTAAGTTTATTTACACCCCTTTATACTAAGGCATCTTTCAAGAAAAGAAACAAATTTTGTTTTGAAAGAGCGCACATATCGCGCTCTCTTACTTACTAATTCCTCTAGATACACAACCGTTGATAAATTTCATCGAGATTTTTCAGATGTTGTTGGGGATCGAAACAGGTATCGATTTCTTCAGGAGATAACATTTTAGTCACGGTAGCATCTCGCTCGATTAACTGTCGGAAGTTACCTTCTGGCTGATTCCAAGCCTGATGAGCGCATCCTTGTACAATTCTATATGCTTCTTCTCGACTCATGCCTTTTTCTACTAGTGCCAGTAAAACTTTTTGGCTAAAAATCACACCGCCATAGACATTCATATTGCGCTGCATATTCTCTGGATATACCAGCAAGTTTTTAACCAGACTGGTAATCTCTTTCAACATAAAGTGAGTTAAGATGCAGCTATCGGGGAGAATTACCCTTTCTACCGAACTATGGGAAATATCTCTCTCATGCCAAAGCGCAACATTTTCTAACGCTGCTACAGCATTACCCCGAATAATCCTCGCCATGCCTGTCAAACGTTCGGAGCGAATAGGATTACGCTTGTGGGGCATAGCAGAAGAACCTTTTTGTTTTTTGGAGAAGAATTCTTCTACTTCTAGAACATCAGTCCGTTGCAAATTACGAATTTCTACAGCAAATCTTTCGATCGAAGCTGTCAGAAGGGCCAATTGCTGCACGTATTCGGCATGACGATCGCGAGAAATTACTTGAGTAGAGGCTGTATCTGGTTTTAGTCCGAGTTTTTGACAGGCGATCGATTCTACTTTAGGGTCGACATTAGCATAAGTACCCACTGCCCCAGAAATTTTCCCGACAGCAATATCTTTACTCAATCTTACCAGGCGGTCGCGATTACGCAACACTTCTGCTAACCATCCTGCTAACTTAAAACCGAAGGTAATTGGTTCGGCATGAATACCATGAGAACGACCAACCATTACCGTGTAGCGGTGTTGTTGTGCTTGATAGCGAATGGCTTGAATTAGTTCTTCTAGCTTTTCTAAAATTAGATTCAAACTACTCACCATCTGCAAAGCCAAACCAGTATCTAAAACATCTGAACTAGTAAGTCCTAAATGAATATATCTCCCTGCATCCCCTACATATTCATTAACATTAGTCAGGAAAGCAATTACATCATGGCGTACTTCTGCCTCAATTTCTAAAACTCTTTGAGGATCGAAATTAGCTTTTGCTTTAATTTCTTCTACTGCTTCTGTAGGAATATAGCCTAGTTCAGCTTGTGCTTCACATACTGCAATTTCTACTTGTAACCAGGTTTTTAGTTTATATGTATCAGTCCAGATTTTGCCCATTTCGGGCAGGGTATAGCGTTCTATCACAGTTTGTGTCGCGAAATACAACCGTCAATTGTACTACTATGTCTGTTGATTTTTATCATTTTAATTATTATTATCGGTCAGAAATACGCGATACATTACAAATAAAGTAATAGCGATATAGCAAAATACAGCCAGCCAATCTAACCATTCACTAGAAATCATCGATCGCCTCTTTATACATACCGAAAATCAGCAAAACTATAGGGTTACGTATCAGTGTTAAAGCATAAGAATCAATTTACTTGCTACTAACCACTAATTACTAACTATTTCTTTCTAAAATGTCCTAACCTATGATTGTATTGCTATAGTATACAAATTTCCTTGATTTTTACCTACGAATTTCAAAACCGACAAATTCTTCACCATCATTAGCTATGACTTCTACTTTTAGATGATTAACCATAGCTGATGGTGGTCCCGACTTAGCCCATTTGAGAAGTTCGTCTACTTTGTCAGCTTTTCCTGACGCTACAATTTCTACATTTCCATTCCTCAAGTTGCGGACATATCCACTAACCCCAATCTGTCTGGCTTGTTGTAGTGTAGACATCCTAAATCCTACACCTTGCACCCTACCCGAAACTATTGCTCTAATCTTTTTCATTATTTATTAATAATTCTTGAAATTAACATATAAGCGAGCATCGATCGCCAGTTAAGACTTACATTCTCTTTTTCAGGCTACTTTTTGAAAGCTTAAAAGAAAAATTCCGCTAACAGAGCCAATATTGTCAAGTTAAATTTTCAAATTTACACAATTTTTCCCTTCATTTTGCCTAAAAATTTACATATGTTTTGTTAAGCTGTGCCTACTTAGGAAGCTATGTTCTAAAATTATGCAAACTTTTAGACCTATATCGGAATCTAGGGGGAAAAACTCGATCATCTGGTTATTATCATCAGGATTGGGTTTACAGCCAGCCACCCTAATTCTACTGACTACATTGGGTTTTTTTATCGCAGTCATTTTTTCTTGGCTACTTGGTAATAGTTATACTTCAGAGTTATTTGCTCAATTACATATTATTCAAGAAAACCCTCCTATTTGGTTAGAAACTCCACAATTGAGTAATAAATATTATTTGTTAGCACCAACTATATTAATATTTCTGTTAGCTGAAATAATTATTAAAGTTTCTCCTCAACCCCAAAAATGGTCGCGCAGAATTGTCGTATCAATTTTATTAATATTAATAATTCGCTATTTATCATGGAGGGTATTATCAACTCTCAATCTTTCTAACCCTATCGACGGGATATTTAGTTTGACTTTACTGTTAATGGAACTACTTGCCATGGCAGGAAGCATTCTGCAACTATTAATGATGTTTAATATCAAAGAAAGAGATCGAGAAGCAGATAGATATAGTCGAAAAGTTATAGAAGGTAAATATACACCATCTGTAGATATTTTAATTCCTACTTATAATGAACCAGAGTTTATTCTTAAAAGAACAATAATCGGCTGTCAAGCCTTAGATTATACAAATAAAAAAATATATTTATTAGACGATACTAGAAGACCAAAAGTTAGAAAATTAGCTCGAGAATTAGGTTGCAATTATATTACCAGACCAGATAATTCTCATGCTAAAGCAGGAAACTTAAATCATGCGATCCCTCAAACAAGCGGAGAATTAATTGTAGTTTTTGATGCTGATTTCATCCCGACAACTAACTTTTTAACTCGTACTGTGGGCTTTTTTGATAATAAAAAAGTTGGGCTAGTGCAAACTCCTCAAAGTTTTTATAATAGCGATCCTATTGCCAGAAATTTAGGGTTAGAAGATACCTTAACTCCTGAAGAAGAAGTATTCTATCGTCATACACAACCCATGAAAGATGGTGCTGGTAGCGTAGTCTGTGCGGGTACATCCTTTGTAGTTCGTCGCACTGCCTTACAAGAAATTGGCTGTTTTGTCACCGAATCTCTCAGTGAAGATTACTTTACGGGTATCAGTTTATCGGCGAAAGGATATGAACTAGTATATTTGGATGAAAAATTGAGTGCGGGTTTAGCAGCAGAAAGTATTTCTGCTCATATCGATCAAAGACTGCGTTGGGTAAGAGGGACTTTACAAGCCTTTTTTATCAAACACAATCCCCTGACTATTTCTGGTTTGAAAATCTGGCAAAGATTAGGTCATTTAGAAGGATTATTACACTGGTTTAATTGTATTCCCCGTCTTTTCTTTTTACTCGTTCCTCTTGCCTATACTTTTTTCCTGATTGAACCAATTAAGGTACATTTTTCAGAAGTAATTTATATCTTTTTGCCTTACTATATCGTTCAATTATCCGTTTTTTCTTGGCTTAATTTGCGCTCGCGATCGGCTATACTTTCCGATTTATATTCTTTAATCCAATGTTTTCCTCTGGCATTAACTGTAATTAAAGTTATGCTCGATCCCTTTTCTAAAGGTTTCAAAGTAACTCCTAAAGGATTAGCCAGAGATAGATTTAATTACAATTGGCAATTAGCTTTCCCTTTGATCTTACTACTACTAGGTAGTACAGTTTCGTTTTCTATTAGCCTAGTTAATCCACCCCCAGGACAATCTTTGAATCTAGGTTTATTTTGGAGTGTTTACAATGTTGTTACAATAAGTGCTGCTTTGCTAACTCTCTTAGATATACCCAAGCCTAGTTTTTATGAATGGCTTTCTTATTCAAGCAAAGTTCAAATTATTGATGACCATAGGGTTTTGTCAGGAGCTATTCACAAGTTATCTGAAGAAGGTATGGAAATACTAATCCTCAAAGCCGTAAATTTAACCAAAAATATCACTATAGAGTTGATAAAAGAACAATTAACACTTCAAGGCTATATAACTCGTACTCATCTTCAAGATCGTTATCTTAAATTAACAGTCAAGTTTAGCGATTTAAGTTTAGCCCAACATAAACGTTTAATTGAAATACTTTATTGTCGTCCCGGTCAATGGCAAAGGAAATCTACCCCAGGAGAGTTAAAATCGGTGTGGATTTTATTGCAGCTTTTATTTAGACCATTACAATTTTCTGCTACAAAGTCTTTGTTGCGAAATAAACTGAAAATAGGTTTGTCCACCAACTCCTAAGCTCGACTTTATCCAATTAAGGAGCATAGATAACAAGATCTAAGGAACAAGATGACTACTAGCAGTACCCAAAGGTAAGAAAATAGTTACTTCTTCCTGATGGGGTTTTTGTCTGACAGTTAGTTTTCCTCCTAATACTTGAAAAATATTTTTAGTTACTTCTCGATTGAGACTCAAGCAACCTGTTTCTGGTTGAAACATAAGCAGTTGACCGAGAGATTTGAGAGGATTATTGGATACAGGACATTGAGATGTCAATTGCAACTTAAGTTGATTGCCCGCCGTGGATACATTGACACTAATTTGTCCGCCATGAGGTAGAGTGCGAGTATAATTTTCCATTAAACCAGTGAGTATACGATCGAGCATAGCCGGATCGCTAACTACATTGGGTAGTTGTTGCGGTAAAACTACATCTAGGCATACATTTCTTTTTTTAGCTTGTTTTTGCCAACGAGGAATAGTGTGTTGAAATATTTGTTCTAAGGAAAACTTAGTTAGTTGGACACATTTAGCCGTAGGAGGAGTAGCTTCTAATTCCGCAGCACGGAAAATTAATTCCATACGGTCTATTTGTTCGGTACATTCTTGCTCGATCGTTTGTAAATATTTAACTACCTTGGGCGTAAAATCTTGTTGGCGTTTGAGTATCAGTTTAGTTAAAGTACGGATAGTGGTTAGAGGAGTGCGAATCTCATGGGTCAAAGCTTGCAGAAATTCCATCTCCAACTGACTACTAACTTTAGAATTTAGAGGCAGGGTAGAAGAGTTGTTTCCTTTTTTGGTGCAAGAAGAGGATTGAGTTGATTGTGGAGACTGAAAGTTAGACTTAGGAGTCACAACCGCTTCTACTTGACGAGCTTTTTCTATAGCTAAGGCGGTTAAATCTGGCAAATTCTTAAGTAGTTGTCGACTGAACTTACTTACTAGACGATAATCGGGAATGGGGGGAGAAAACTGCTCGATTAACTCATCTAACTGAGATAATTGTTGGTAATTAGTAACCACTAAACGCGAGCGCAAAGTTGCCCAGACCTGTTCGATTACTTCTGGCTCAAAAGAAAAGTTAAAAGCAGGAATACCATCTCGATCTTTTCCTAAAATCACGATCAGAGCAAAATTAGCCGTAAAAATCAAGCAAAATTGTTCTGTCGCGATCGGGTCTTTAGGTAGTAGTGGTAATTTAACCACAGGAGAAATAATATTTCTAGGAGATAGATCGGCAAAAGATGATAGAGAAGAGGGCATTAATGCTTTAGCATTGAAAACATCGGGAGTAAAAACACCTGTAGGAAAACGAACAGCTAACTCTAAATTACTTAAAATAGGAGCGGGGGCAGAAAAAACTAAACCTTGATAGTTTTCTCGTCCAGAATCAACCAAATCGATCTGGGATAACAGTAATTGTTCTAAAGCGGAGATGGCACTAACCCACTCTCGTTGAGCTTTTAATTCGGCTAAATGTTTCCGTTCACTATAATTTGACTCTGTTTTGTTATCATCTGTTTGTAGCCGATCGCCAATAGCTGCTTTATTTTCCTCTACTTGTTGATGATTATTTAAAACATCATTGAGAGTTTGCAATAACCAAGTTTGCACTCCTGTTCGACCTCCTCTAACAGCTAGATAGTTACTATAATTAGTATTCCAATTTTTTAAATAAATATTGCTTTTATTGATATTCTCTTGTTAATATACTATCCGTCTTAGTTATTTTCACAAAGTCGTAGAACCGAACCTATTATTTCGCAATCTCCCCTCATAGATTAGTAGTCTGTCAATTTTGATTTGAAATGATGGGTTGAGAGCGGACAAGGAGGATACGGGAAAAAGTCGATCGATAATCAAGAAGAAACGATTTAATCCAACAGAGGTTTAATTTCTGCCACTAGACGCTTTGTTTCCAAAAACAACAACCCTTGTTTGACAGCTTTACCCGCTAAAACTAACAAGACTGCTTCTGTTCCACAGCTAATCAAAATGCTATAGCCTTTCTCTCCCTCGACAAAAATCCTTTCAACTAATCCTCTGGCGAGTTCTTGCCCGATTCTTTCTCCGAGAGACAGAATAGCTGCCGACATAGCTGCCGTCCTTTCTTCATCCATCTCAGCAGATAAAATAGAACTGATGGGCAAGCCATCGGGACTAACTAAAGCTGCTCCTTGAATATCGGGAGTGCTACTAACAAACCTTTGTAATAAGTCTTGAAGCACAGAGGATTGAATCATAACAAATTTCTGAATAAGTTTATTGAATTGTACGATAAATTGTTAATTAAATTACATTAAAGTCGGTTTTTAATAATTGTTCTACTAACAGAATTAAGCATTGAGCAACAGAATGAGAGTTAGTAGCATTAACCTTAATTATTGGTGGTCGTGTATTAGAATCAACTAATCCTAGAGTTAGAGCAATATCTTCTGGCTGCCAAGCACCCTGACAATCAGTATGAGTAAGACCAATAATTAGAGGAGTTTGTGTTTTTTGTTTCATGTAGTTGAGTAGTCTTCTGCTGGCGCGAAAATTTTGAGGACGACTAGTATCAACCAAAAAAACATAACCGTGAACATTGGGAATTAAGATATCCCACATAAAATCAAAACGAAACTGTCCGGGAGTTCCGTAAAGATGCAGAATTTGTCCAGAATTTAAAGTCAAACGACCAAAATCAAAAGCGACAGTAGTAGTGGTTTTAATTAAAGCTGTTTCATCCCTAGCAACACGTTCTGTATCTACTACCTCAATTTCACTAATAGCACGAACAAAGGTAGTTTTTCCCGCTCCAACCGTTCCAGTAATACCAATTTTCAATATTTCCATTAAAAAAACTCTTGAAATATAATTGACGATCGAGACTATTATCCAAATTTGCTCCGCAAGAAATTGACCACAGCTTTTAAAAATGAAATGTTGAGCCTATCCGTTTGATGGCGTTGTCGATTTTTAGTAGTTGTTAGAACAGTATTACTTGAAGATATCTGCATTAGGGAACGACTTACGCGATCGCTGGTATATTTAGTAGAACTAGGAGTATATACTATAGGCATTTCATCTACTAGTCCAGCCATGATTAAACTCAAAGCTGCCTTCTGTACCTTGAGAAGAGGCTGATTGATTTTCCCCGCTATGGCTTTAAGAGAAATTTGACCATTAGCAAGCTCCCATAATTGCCATTCTAAAGGAATCAATTTGCAGTAGGGCTGCCCGACTAATTTTGTCAGAGCATAGCTTGATTCTGGTAGTTGGTCGGCAAAAATATCCCAGTTTTGTTGTAACCTAAGAGCATTAAGCGATATTTCTATTGCTCTGATACTTTTTCCTGTCATTTCTAGCCAAGGTATTCTCCTTTTTTTATCGGAGTTAGATTGAAAAGAGATTTCATGAAAGAGAAAACAACCAACGGGAACTTCAAATAATTGGTAAACTTGAGCGGTTTGAGTTTGAAAAAGAGAATCTAACTGTTGTTCTGTTAGCAGTTTTTTTTCCTCCAAGTATGAACCCAAAGGTATTTCAGGTAAGCATAAATGTTTTAACTTTTGACTTATAAACTGACTGAGCCAGCCTCGACTTTCGATTTGAGCAATTAAGCTTTGATAATTGGAACGATTAATAACTGTAACCAGCCGACCTTCTCTAAACCAAATATGATAAAGACCTAATAATTCGGAGTTATTGGGAGCCGAGCGCACTTGTAAAATTAATCGACCAGATTTGGAACCTAAATCGATTAGTCGCAACAACTCAGGAAAAGAAAAACTCTCCAAAAATCCACTAATGGTCATCGTTCAATCGTCTCCGAGTATGTCCAGATTATCTAGCGGGAAAGCTCTACTGGTTTAGGCAAAATTTCCACAATTTTTTGCGTAATTTTCTCCATTTCCTTAGTGACAGAACTATCGGGGTAACGTAGGCAAAAAATCCCCTGACTGGCAAGACGAAACATATCATTAGAAATATGTAATACTCCAGCTACCGGAACTTGATAGATATCCTCTATTTCTTTTCCTAGGGCATCTGCATCAACTTCTGGTAGTACTTTATTAGCAACTAGTAAGATACGAGATACCTCTAGTTGTTGGGCAACA
This sequence comes from Xenococcaceae cyanobacterium MO_188.B32, assembly GCA_030065635.1. Taxonomy (GTDB): domain Bacteria; phylum Cyanobacteriota; class Cyanobacteriia; order Cyanobacteriales; family Xenococcaceae; genus JASJDJ01. The sequence continues at coordinate 27,006 of JASJDJ010000036.1, read as the reverse complement.
TCTAAGACCACAGCAGTACCCTGATAATCTTGACAATCAGGACGCAAAATTACTACCGTTACGTCAGAGATGCCAATAGCAAGTAAAGTCTCTTCGCTTAAGCCAGGATGAGTATCTACGAAAAGATAGTCTAAAGCTAAAAGATTACTTAGTTCCTGGAATCCTTGATGCAGTAATTCTACATCGTAACCCTCGCTGAGAACAGTAGCAATTTCTTCCGCTTTCATACTAGAAGGAATAAGATAGATACTTTTGTCCTGAACTATTTTCTCAGATAATTGTTCATTTAATTGTTCATTCAGGACATGACTGACATCATAAGCAGTTTCTGCCAATGGGCATTGGCCCCAAAGATAGTCATTGAGAGTGTAGTTAATTCGATCGTCATCTAATCCAAAGAGTAAATGAATTCCTGGTGATTGAATATCAGCGTCAAAAATAGCAACTCGATTTCCTTGCAACACCAGATTGGTAGCCAAATTAGCGACTAAGTTTGATTTACCCGTACCGCCACGGTAAGAGTGAACAGAGATAATTTTAGTCATAGTTATCTACTACTTTCTTGTTTAGCTTGGTTAATTGATTCTGTTGTCTCCTCAAGTTCTGCCAGAATTTCGGCTGCTTCTTCGGGAGTGACAGCATATTCAAGACTGAGAGATTTTATGGCTTGTTTATCTCGAGTAAAGACATCAGCCATAGATTTTTCTTTCTTGACGACTTGTAAAAGTTCCCTTCCCAGACCTTTGGCAGTCCGACGGCGTTTGGGTTTTACCAATCCCTTAATGCGGTTACGGAAGCCTTGTAAACGAGCATAATCTTCCCTAGTTCTTTGTTTATTAGGATCGAACAAACTGGGGTTTTCGATACCTAACTCTGTTAATATTTGTTGATGATCGCGATCGCTCATATCTAACTCCATACGCATTTGCTTTAGTACTTCTAAGCTACTAGAAGAATTAACATAACCTTCTTCTAGAGATTCTTTCAGTACAGCTTTATATACTTGAATTCTTTTTTCACGGGTAAAACCAGGGATAATCTTGGCAAGAACGTAAACTTCATTAGCGTCTAGTTCTTCTAATGAACGTCCTTCTAAAAATTGAGCTACATTTAGATTTAGCTTACTGAGTTGCTTACGCAGACGAGTAGCAAGGCTTTCTCTGGAATAGAGTTCTGGACTACGGCTCCAAGTTCTATATAACCAGAGAGTACTAACAAGAACAACAAATGTATTAAATAAAAACTGCACCGATAAAGGCAATAACCTGAGAGTAGGACGACCTCCCCACACAAAAAAGAGATTAAAGACGAAGAAAGTGCAAAAGGTAAATAACTGATGTTGAATTATTTCTGGAGATATCTCTCTATTTTTTTTTCTCAAATAATACTTGTAAGCTTTTTCTAATTTTAGACCGAGCCAATAACTCAGCCAGGTAAAAAACCCCAAAGTAAGAGGCACTGCTATCAACTTAGGGAGAGGAATGGGAGTGTCAAATATGTAAAAACCAGGATTAAAAAGAGTAGCGATTAAATTTTCTTCATGAGTCCAAGCTCCAGAGAAATAGTAATCCCAGTTACCCGCATAGAGATAGTAGTAGAAATAAAAGCTAAAAACCAAGCCAATATAGCCATAATAGATTAACTTTCGATCTGGTTTTTTTATACCATCCCAGTAAGTTCTTTCTGCATCAATGTCAATACAAGGAGTTTGACAAGCAACACAGGCACTTTGTTCTTTCCCTTCAGGATCGATAATACGACACATTGATTGGGTGATTGTGTTATTGGACTTTTCATGGGCAGTACTCGTCAAAAGTCCTCTCGGTTCACCATAAATTTTTTGCACCGGAGCCATGGGACAAAAATAGTTACACCAGGTTTTCCCGTCATACAAGTAACCGACTAATATTGCTAAACTAATACTCAGAAGAAGAAAGACTGCTAATACCCAGCCCACCGTATTAACAAATAATATCCGACCACATATACCTAAATAAAGTAATCCAAACTGTAAATATAAATAGTTGTTGGCTAACCATGAGTTTTTGGGAACTTTAGCGAGTCTGTAACTAACCTTGCCCGTGTTGGCATCAATTCTCTTATGCTTTCTCTGAATCCCTAGAGCGCGAGGAAGTTGAGATAAAAAGGATAAAGGACAAATTCGTCGCCACAGTTCATGTCCAAAAACTAATAAAATAATAATTGCCAGAGGCACTATAGCTGCCCAAAATACCTGTGCAGCTATAGAATGGGGTATTTCTTCTATACATATCCCCTGTAGCTTAATACAGATAGTGGGGTCTTTGCGGAAAGGACTTAGGGTATTGTGGGGTTCGGTCAACCAGGGAGAAATAGGATCGTATATAAACAAAACAATTAGGAGCAACCAACCTATTGTTAGCAGCCACCTAACACGATGCATTTGTTTTTCAGAAATATTATCTATCATAATTATTCTTAGAACCTTTCCAAATCAAGACTCAAGTTGAAAAATACACCTTTTTTAGATTGTTCGGTAAGTTCATTAATAATTTATCGCTTTCATTCTAAAAAAAGAGAAAACTTTGCTTTGTTGCTAATAATTCCATTTAAAAAGAAGATACACGTAAGTAAGTGCATTGTGCCTGGGAATAATTACGGAAAACTAGTCAGTGAATCTACTTGTTTGTTTGCGTAATTACACTTAAAAAATACTTAATACTTAAGATTTTATTATCGATAAATTCAGTATTTATACATACAAGATAATACGGTAGAAATTAATAGCATATCAAGCACATTTAGTATTTCATTTTTTTTAGATTTATTTTGGCAAGAGACAAGCATGAACCATGTTCACAACCGAGGATGAAAATCGATTTTCATAACAGGTCTATTAAGAATTATTCCTGATTTTTGTTAGTTTTTGTTTCACTCTTTGAAAAGAATCAGTTTTGACAATTTTGGCAACTTCGTTTGCTTGTTTAGATTTATCAATAGCAATTTGCATCTCTTGAACTTGCCGTTTTAAAGCTTGTTCTTCTTGTTTACGCTCAGTAATATCTTGAATAATTCCCTCATAATATAGTAAGGTTCCGTGACGATCGCGCACTGCTCTAGTATTTTCTTCAACCCAAATTATCTTGCCATCCTGCCGATAAATTTGATATTGGAAGTTTTTTACTTCATCTTGCTTATCTAATAGACAATTAAAATGTTCTCGATTATTAGGATCGACATACAGTTGTCGCTCGATTTTCTGCATATTGGTAATCATATCGCTAGGAGATTCATATCCGTAGATACGAGCCATCACGGGATTTACTTCTATGTATTGCCCATCGGGGGAACATTGAAAAATTCCCTCCAGCGCATTTTCAAAAATACTGCGATAATTCTCTTCAGCAATACGCAATGCTTCTATTTTTTGTTCTAAAGATGTATTTAATTTTTTTAATTCTTGATTTTGCTTTTCCAATTTTTGGTCTTGACGATAACTCCGCAAAGCCTCTTTAACAGTCAATATTAAATCTGTTTCTTCCCACGGTTTAGCAAGATATCGATATAAATTGGCAGCGTTGACTGCGTTACCCACTGCTTGAGCATTTGCTTGTCCGGTTAACATCACTGTCAAGATTTTGGGATGATTGGCGTGAACGTCTATCAATAGTTCATCTCCCTTCATTCTGGGCATAATTTGGTCAGAGATGACTAATGCCACTTCCATAGAATCTTCTTCAAATTCTTCAATAATCTCTAAAGCTTCTTCCCCGCTTTCAGCCGTTTCTATCTCATAGCCATCGTCGAGATTGCGTCTTAGCTGTTCCTTGATACTTTCTAATATGGTTGCTTCATCATCAACGCATAGGATTACTAAGTTAGTCATTAGTTCCTCCTGATCGAAAATAATAAATTAATCTTCAGTAAAATTTTTGACGGGTAACTATTCTGAGGAACGTAAGGGTGATTCACTTTTCGTCAATTTTAGAGTCCCGTCAAGGAAAATTGTTTGCTTCTCTGGCTACTCTGTTGTTTATATTTCAGAGTAAATATACACAAAGTATTAAAATACTATTATTTGTAATTATTTTCTGTTATCTTCAGTACATTTACTGAATATATCTTCAGATTTTATACTACAATAAAAGTCAATAATATTTACAATTTAATCGGTAGTTTAACCTGAAAAGTAGTACATCCTGGCACACTTTCCACCTCTATATCTCCTTGATGCTTGTCAATAATTTTGCGGGCAATATCCAATCCCAAACCACTCCCTTCACCCATGGGTTTGGTAGTAAAAAAAGGTTGAAATATTTTATCTTTAATGTCTTCGGGAATACCGCAACCAGAATCGGTTATCTTGACGATAATCTGCTCGTTCTGTTGTTCCATGCTAATCTCTAACTTACCCTTGCCTCTCATTGCTTGAATGGCATTATGAATTAAATTAGTCCACACCTGTATCAATTCATCAGGATAGCAGAATATAAGAGGTAAGGATGGATAATCTCTAATTACTTCAATTCCCTGCTTGAGTTGATTATGATACAACTCCAAGACGGTTTCTATCCCTTCGGTTATATCTACTTGTTGTTTTTCTCCTGTGGGGTCGTAACGAGCATAATTTTTGAGAGCAAAAACTACCTTAGACGCTCTTTCGATCGCAATAATGCTGTTGTTACTATTACCGTGCAAACGAGCTAGATTGTAGGCAAGTTGCAAGATTAAGTCTACATCAGGAGATTGAAGTAAAGGAAGAAAAGGAACGATGTCTTGATATATGCCGATATCTGTCAGAATATTAGCAATATGTCTAGCTTTGGCGATACCTTTATCTTGTAACTGAGCTTGTAAATCCCGTTTTAGTTTGCGTTTCTCTCTAGAACTTATTTGCGCTTCGCTCTTAAATGCTTTTTCTAAAAAAGCAAAGAAAAGGTTTTGTTCTTGAAGAGAAAGTCGGGGAAAAAGTTGAGGCATTTGCTCGAGAAACTCGGCTAAAGCTTTGATGTTATTGTAAGAAGAAGCCCGAATAACCCCCAAAGGTGTATTGATTTCGTGAGCTACTCCTGCTACTAGTTGTCCGAGGGCAACCATTTTTTCTGATTGGATTAATTTATTTTGAGCAGTTTTTAAATTTTCCAAAGCTTGAGAAAGTTCTAAAGTCCGCTCGGTAACTTGCAGTTCTAAAGTCCGATTGTATTCGGCTAATAACTGTTCTGCTTTTTTGTGTTCGGTAATATCTTGAAAAGCATTGATTACATAAACTGTTTCTCCTCGTTCATTAGCAATAGAGTTGCTCCAACTTTCTACTAGAGTAATTTTTTTGTCTGGCTCGTCAATCTTGGTATCCTGTTCTTGGGTTAGCACCGCCAGAGACACGTTAGCATTCTGAGTGGGATCGTTGGTTTCAGTCTCTACTGGACGATTAGTGGCAACTTCGGCTACGATCCCTGTAGCTCTTAACTCTTTTGCTCTTTGATTGGTGTAGTAGAGTTGTTCTTTACCATCGAGAACTTCTACGCCTACAGGTAAGACTTCTAAAAATTGATGAATCCGTTGTCGATCGCCCCATAATTTTTGCTGGAGTCGGATATTTGCCGTCGCGATCGCTATTGGTGCGGATAATAGTTGTAGGTTTTCTAAATGTTTGGGGGTAAAAACTCGGCTACCGCAATTATTTTCTAGATAGACTATTGCTTCTAATTTACCGCGATCGCCAAGGGGAGCGCACAAAATTGCTCGGGGTTGTTGAGCTTGAATATAGGGGTCTTGGTTAAATTCGACTTCATTCAAAGCATCATTCAACAAAATTACTTTTTGATGGTTAGCAACATTGTCAATAATCGATTTTGGTAGACAAAACGAGAGCGAATTAGATTGTAAAACTGATAGAAGCTCATCATTGACAGCACTTATCGCTTCAATTAACCATTCATCTTCAGACTCGAGAAGAATACAACCCCACTGCGCTTCAGTATTATCTCGTAAAATATTAAGAGCTTTGAGCAATAATTTAGGTAAGGAAGTTTCTCTAGCAATCTCTTGATAGGCCTGGCTTAAAATTTTACAATCCACAGCTTGTTCTCAGTAATTATTAATTAAGATATTCGTTTTGCTCGTCTGAAAATATCAGATAGATAACTTACTATAGAAATTAGTAGCTTTTGACGTTGTAAAAAAAAACTCAAATAATTTAAAAAAGTAGATAATCACCCAAATTAGCTGAAGGTAAAAAACTAAAACCATAAATTAGCCGATATCCTCCTTTTATCTCTACCTATTTAAATTTATTCTATAAATTAGGAAACAGGTTAGTTCTGACCGCGGAATGCGGCGGGGCGTTCAAGCACCTGAAATAAATTCAGGTGACAGCCCCTTGTCAGCGCAGGCTCCGTCGTTATACGGCGGAGTAACGCTGACCTCGGCATGAGCTAAATTGCTCAATTGTAAAGTTTTAACTCATTAATCTCTCAGTTTGTGGTATACAGGTTTTAAAAATCCTGAAGTTATAGAACTATTTTGCTAAAATTTGTTTACCAATTACGTAAGTATACCCGTACGTGTATTTTAAGTATATTAAATAAGTGTCTTAAAAAATATTTATATAGAGTTTAACTGAAGAATGAAAAAGCTTTACTCTAGTCAAAGGACTAGATGGTTGTATATTATCTCAATCATTTTTTTGTGTTTGATGACAATTGGACTATGGCGTTCTTCTCAATTACTAGAGAAACCCAAAATTGATGAGGAACAAAAACCTATAGCCATTACCCTTAGTAGTGGAGCGATCGAGCCAATTCCTCTGGTTAGAAAATTAGATGAGCGAAAAGTAGATTTAGGAAGAAATCTATTTAATGAACCCAAGCTGTCTAAAGATAACACTATTTCCTGCGCTTCTTGTCACCATTTAGATGCTGGAGGTGCGGATCCCAAAAGATTTTCTCTCGGTATCAATGACGCTGTAGGTGTTGTCAATACACCTACAGTCTTTAATAGCGAGTTTAATTTTAAAATGCATTGGAGTGGTGTTGTGACCACTCTAGAAGAACAGATTGACAAACCAGTCTATTCCGAGCGAGTAATGGCTTCTAGTTGGCCAGAAATAGTTAGTAAGCTCCAGAAATTGCCCGAATACACTTCAGTGTTCGCTAAAATATATCCAGATGGGCTCAATAGCGATAATATTAAAAACGCGATCGCTACTTATGAAAGGTCTCTATATACCCCTAATGCCCGTTTCGATCGGTTCCTGCGGGGAGAGCAAAATGCCCTCACGGAAGAAGAAAAAGAAGGCTATCGTCGATTTAAAGCCTATGGGTGTGTTAGCTGTCACCAAGGAATTAATATAGGGGCTAATTTATTCCAAAATTTCGGCTTATTCGGCAATTATTTTGAAGACCGAGGTAACATTACCAAAGCGGATTTAGGACGTTTTAATGTTACCGGAAATGAAGAAGACCGCTACAAATTTAGAGTTTCTAGTCTGCGTAATATAGAGAAAACCCCGCCATATTTTCATGATGGTACAGCGGAAACCTTAGAAGAAGCTGTGATGCTTATGGGTAAATACCAATTAGGACGTCAGCTTTCAGACCAAGATATTGAGCTAATTGTCAAATTTCTTAAAACTCTCACGGGTGAGTATCAAGGAAAACCGTTATGAAACAATACCGATGGTTTAATATATTAACGATTGTTAGTGCTGCTATTTTCTTGATTTTTTTGGTTGTTAAAAGTTTATCCATCGATCTAGAAAAACATCAAAACTATCAAACAGCATTAGCTCATCAAAATGAGAGAAAGGCAATTATCAACCAAGAGTTACTCAAATCTAGATATGAGCTTTTTTTCTCTTACGACCCCTTAGTTAACCATTTATCAGAACTCAAAGAAACTCAAGCAAAGCTGACTGAAATTCCTAAATTTATCGAAGGAAAGAACCGAGAAGATTTCCAGCAGATATTGGCAAAAAGTTCCCAACTTATAGAAAACACTGAGCAGTTACTAGAAGATTTTAAAAGTCAAAATTCGGCTTTTAAAAATTCCCTGCGTTACTTACCCTCTTTAGTTTCTGAAATAGCTAACAAAAACTATTCTCAAATCAATAATCAAAATTTGTCAGCTTCTCTTGATGAATTAGTCCAAAATATACTTTTGTATAATCTGACCTCGAGTGAAGATTTGACTTCTTCTGTCAAGAGAACTATTAAAAAACTCCAACAGATCAAGCAAGAAAATATTAATATCGATCGCGAAGAGCTATTCCTGATCGACCTAGCAAATCGCCATGCAGAAATCATTCTCAGCTATAAACCAAGAATCGATCGATTGACGCAAGAGATACTTGCGTTACTCAACACACAACAAAGTGAAGAACTAAATAAAGCTTATTACTCTTATTATCAAAAGGCAATAAACAAAACTAGTATCTATCGTCATTTTGCCTATGCTTGGTCATTGATCTTGCTAGGGTGGATTTCTTATCTAGCTATTAGCCGAACTCTTCAATTATTACAAAAAAGTCAAAGAGCAGAGTTAGCTTTGCAAAAAATGAATGAGGATTTAGAAGCTAAGGTAAAAGAGCGTACTGCTCAACTAAGCGATTTATGGGCGCAAGAATGTCTTTCGGAGAAAAAACAACGCAGAGCAAAAGAAAAACTACAACAACGAGTCCGCGAGTTGGGAACAGAAATTGCTTCTGTTAGTCAAGGAGACCTAACTATACGTGCTACCGTGACTCAAGATGAGATCGGTACCATAGCAGAATTTTACAATTTCACTCTAGAGAATTTACGACAAATTATCGTTCAGGTGCAAATTGTGGTTCAAAAGGTAGTCAATAACATTAAAAGTAATGAAATTGCCATCCAAAAACTATCAGAAGATACTAATGAGCAAAAAGAAGGTATTGCAGTAGCCAGAGAAAATATTAAAATTATAGCCAAGTCAATTCAGATGATTGCTGTTAAAGCAGCACGAACAGAAGCTCTTGTTTCACCAATGATTCGTACAGGAGAAAAAGGAGCAATCTTAATCGATCGTACGGTTGAAGAGATGCTATCTATTCAAAATACGACCGACAAAACCAATGAACAAATAAAGCTGCTGAAGATGTGTTCTCAAAAAACTTCTCAGCTAACAGATGTCATCGATCAAATTACTTTCCAAACTAATGGTGTAGCAGTACACTCTGTTAATGAAGAACCTCGAATTAGGGAAGATGCTCAAAATTTATCCTTACTTTTTGATAAATCCTTAAGGCATACTTCAAAACAAGCTAATGAGGAAGTTGAAAAGTTAATAGCAGAAATTCAGGCTGGAATTGAGGAAGTTATTCTCACCATCAATGAAAGTATTGCCGAGACTAAAAATAAGACACAATTAGTACAGGAAACCCGTCAAAATCTCAATCAAATAGCTTCGATGAGTACTCAGATCGAGCAGTTAGTCAATGAGATCGCTCTTTCTGCTTCTGAGCAATCTCAAGCAAGTGAAACAGTCAGTCAAATTTTAGAAAAGGTAACTACTATAGCTAGCCAAACTGCTATTTCGGCTACAGATGTATCAACCTCTTTCGCCAAACTGCTTACAGCTACTCAACAACTGCAAGAGCGTGTTAGCCAATTTAAGGTTAATTAACTAGTAGCTCTTTGAGCATCGTATTTATAGCTTGTCCGCAAAAAAAAGCATCCTGAGAGGATGCTTTAAAAATCTATTCGAGAGATTTATTTGAATCCTACTGCTGCTTGCCAAACAAAAGCTAGTAACAGGAAAAACAAGGGGATCAGAGGTAAAACATCTACCAAAGGTTTAAACATAGCATAAGCTTCTGGTAGGTCTGCTAATAGCATCGCTGCTTCCATATATCTATCTACCTTTCAACATTTTTTTTTAAGATAGTAAGAATCCTATCATGATTCGGTTCGCGGGATAACTTCTTCACCTACTAAAAACCTAAACATAATTGATCATATTTAAGGTCGGGACACGGTGACTTCCCATAAATACGATTTAATTGGCTACTGGCAACAGAGAGAGATGAACTCGTCTCATTACTATCCCTAATAACAAGAATATTCTCTAGGGTTTTCATCCAATCAAAAAGTTGTGAACGTCTAACGAAGTTAGATTTAAGATATCGTGCAATACGATTCCAAGTCGTCCAAGGATGCCTAGCTCGATCCTCTGGTCTTACTAGGCAGACAGGGGCGCGTTCGCTATGTCCCATTGCGCGACGAGCAATAGTCATTGCTGCTGCCGTCCCCGAATTTAAACCATATCTAGGCATAAACTTAATCATGCCAATAACACTGGTAAAAGCTGGATTAACAAGGTGCAAACCAATTCCAGATCGCTTACATCTTGAGGTTAATGCTTCTCTAAACATACCTGTAGAGAGATTAGAGAGCATGGAATTATAAGCTTTAGATGCTTCGCTCATTGAAGCCTTTTTCTGAGAAAAATCAAGGGATTCAATAGCAATAGGACATTGATAATTAAATGCCATATCTGTTAGTTTAACTACTAGATTACGCATCATTACTTGTCGTTGACCTGAAGAAAAACCCTGACAAGAAAAAGATATTTTCCCTTTTTTCTTGATGTTTCCATCAGCTAAAACATAAGCCCATTCAACACTATCTTTATTAAAGTCTATGCCAATGCTTTGAGTTTTCCCGTTCTATCCCAACTTCGTAACGTTTCAACTGATACTCCTATCTGTTCGGCAAATTCATGAGGCCCCATACTTATACATCGTTATGAGTTTTGTATAAGTATGTATAATAAATTAGCTACTAGAAGTCAACAGGTTTTAACCAGTGAGAAAATTCTGTAGTAAAGCGATCGCCTATTATAGATGCCCGAATTTTTTGAGTAAAACGAATTAGTTCGGTAATATTGTGTATCGACAAAAGAATATAACCAAGCATTTCTTTACAGCGCACTAAATGATTGAGGTATGCCCGACTAAAGTTCTGACAGGCATAACAAGGACAAGTTTCGTCTAGAGGCTGGAAGTCTTGCTTGAACTGAGCGTTTTTAATATTGATTCTTTTCCCCCCTACCAAGACTGCACCGTGTCTTCCCAAACGGGTAGGAATTACACAGTCAAACAAATCTATTCCCGAGGCGATCGCCCGTACCATTTCCCGATAAGTGCCTACTCCCATTAAATAGCGGGGTTTATTGGCTGGGAGTAAAGGGGCAGTTGCTTTAACTACTGCATTAATTAATTCTGGTGCTTCTCCTACACTCACTCCACCGATGGCATAACCGGGCAAATTTAGTTCGGTTAATTTTCTGACTGCTTCTGTTCTTAAATCTAAATGTATTCCTCCTTGTACGATGCCGAATAAAGCTTGTTCTTGAGGACGTTGATGAGCCTGAATACATCGCTCTAACCAACGATAAGTACGCTCGGTAGCCTCCTTTACTTCTTGCCTATCCGCGTGGGCGGGAGGGCATTCATCAAATGCCATAATTACATCTGCACCCAAACTATTTTGAATTTGGATCGATCGCTCGGGAGTTAAGTCGATCGTACTACCATCGCGGGGAGAGCGAAAAATAACTCCTGTTTCGGAAATTTCTCGTAATTCGCTCAGACTAAATACTTGGAATCCTCCCGAATCGGTCAAAATAGGGCCATCCCAGCCCATAAACCGATGCAATCCTCCCGCAGATTCGATAATTCCTTCTCCTGGTTGCAAATGAAGGTGATAGGTATTAGCTAAAATCATTTGCGCTGATGCTTGTTTGAGTTGCGCTGGAGTTATTCCTTTGACTGTAGCTAAAGTGCCGACAGGCATAAACCGAGGAGTTTCTACTATGCCATGAGGAGTGTGAAATAGCCCAGCCCTTGCCCGTGTAAAATTACAGGATGCCTGAGTTACAAATGAAAATCCCACAGTTTATTAATTTAGATAAAAACTAAAAATTTAAAAATCGTCATCATCGAGTTGAACATCCCAACGAGCAGAAAGTACTTCTGTTACCATCGCTTCAATTGTGGCTGCATCGATATTTTTGACTGATGCTGGTTCTGGCTTAGAGTTGACAATGGGAATGAGTCTGAGTCGACGATTATCTTGAATTAAATCGAAGTAATTTCCTCCTTCGGGAGATTGGCTTAGTTGTATATAATCGAAACTTTGGATATTAATATACAGATTCCCATTAGCAATCAGAGTAGACTGATAGGGATGGCTAAATACTTCTAAAATCCAACCTTTACCTTCACTATTTAATTCCTCGTCTATGGTATGAAGATAATGGACATGACAGAGGTCGTTGAGCAAACGCTTCATGTCGTCTTTGCTCACAATTGTACCGGAATCAATTATGCAAGGGGCGGGTAACTGACGGGGTGTTTGCTCTTTACTCATAATAAATAACTTTTGAATCTAAAATGGCTTATAGTGCCATAGAAATATTTTCTTAGATAAAGTAATCTATGAAACAATATTAGCCTAATATCGGGATGCTGTTCTCAGAAATTTTAACTAAATACTAGCTTATGCGAAAATTTGCTTTTTCTCTAGTATTACAACGATGTAGGCTTTTAGCAAGCTCTTTCAGTAGTGCTGTATTTTTTTATACTGTCATCCCTTTGCCCAGTCAGTGGACGGGAGAATTTTTACGTATTGCTCGTTGGATACCTTTAATTGGCTTGTTTATCGGCGGATTATTGGGATTGACAGATTGGGCTTGGCAACTTTTACAGATACCGATTTTAACTCGTAGTGTCTTAGTTATTGCGCTCGAAGTAGTCATAACTGGAGGGCTACATTTAGATGGGGCGATCGATACTGCTGATGGTTTAGCCGTTACCGATGCAGATAAAAGGTTAGAAGTAATGAAGGATAGTGTTACAGGAGCTTTTGGCGCGATCGCCGTAGTCATCATACTGTTATTAAAGACTGCTGCTTTAAGCGATATAACCCATTATCGTTGGTTAGCTTTAATGTTGGCTGCTGGTTGGGCAAGATGGGGACAAGTAATGGCGATCGCTTGTTATCCCTATTTACGCAAAGAAGGTAAGGGGGCATTGCACAAAGAAAATTTTAGGTTTTTTTCAGATATTACTCTGGGACTTTGTTGTTTGGGGGGATATAGTAGTTTATTAATTTGGCTAGAACCACAACAATTTTGGCCGATCGTGCTGGTAACTATTCTTAGTAGCGCGATCGCGCTTTGGGTGGGGTATTGGTTTTACCGTCAATTTTCAGGACATACGGGAGATACTTATGGTGCAGTGGTAGAGTGGTCAGAAGCTTTTATTTTGTGTGCTTTAACTAGTTTTAATTTTATTTTTGGCTAGGAAAAATTAACAATTTTTTCGTCAACTCAAACACCAGATTTCAGCAAAATCAAAAAATGCTGTAAATTATCTGTGGACGATAGGCCTATTTGTAAATAAAAACTTGTTCAGATATTTGTCAAAAGTGGGGTCTTGCCGACGTATCCACTCTAAAATCATCGCAGCGTGTTCTTTTTCTTCATCTCGATTGTGGGCTAGAATTGCTTTGAGTTCGGGGTCGTGACAGGCGTTAACTCTTTGATTGTACCAGTCTACCGCTTCCAACTCCTCCATTAGTGAAGTGATAGCACGGTGTATTTCTCTAGTTTGCCCAGTCAATTCATGAATTGGTTCGTGGTAGCCTTCATTTGACATGGCGATTCTCCTTTAATTTCAAGATGGAGGGAAAACTGTCACTTTAACAATAGTAACTGTATTGATTAATTGTTATTGGCAACAGTAGATCATCTTATTTGTCTATTAAGTAAGTATGTAGATTATACATTTATTGAAATGATGACTTTAAAAAGAACGTAGAAATTTAAAGATTTTGGGCAATAAATTCTGTAAGAAATCGTTTTTAGCGTATTTCTGCTTACTCAATTGCAAGGCAGCTTTACTATTTACTTCCGAGAGAGTAGGGTAAATATGAATACCACTGAGGGCAGAAACTGGTAACTTATTAGACATAGCCAGAACAACTTCGTGAATTAATTCTCCTGCTGATGCCCCTACTAAGTGTGCGCCGAGAATTTCTCCTTTACCTGTAGTAATAATTTTGGCAAACCCCTTGGTAGCACCTTCTGCTTGGGCGCGATCGACTCCTTGCATATCTTGCTTGAGAATATAAATATCATCGCCATAACGTTCTCTGGCTTGTTCCTCGGTTAAACCGACACGGGCTAATTCTGGATCGGTAAATGTTGCCCAAGGAATAACTCGATAGTCAGCTTTTTTGGTAGGTAAGAACAGGGCATTTTGAATAACTACAACAGCTTCATAACCTGCGACGTGAGTAAATTGATAACCGCCAATAACATCGCCACAGCCATAGATACGCTTATTAGTAGTTTGGAGTTTTTCGTTAACTTTAAGGCCTTTTTTGTCGTATTCTACTCCTGCTGCTTCTAGGTTAAGCGATTCCACATTAGGATTTCGTCCCGCAGAAACCAGAATTTCATCGACAATAATTTCTTTTCCACCAGCCCAAAGATGCTTTTTGCCATCAATTACTTCTACTTTTTCAGCACGGGAATTTTTGACAATCTTAATTCCTTCAGATAAAAACTGTTGTTCTACTACGGCAGATGCTTCTGGTTCTTCTTTAGGCATGAGGCGATCGCGACTAGATATAATAGTTACTTGAGAACCCAAACGATGCAAGGATTGTCCTAATTCACAACCAATAGGACCGGCACCAATAATAGCTAGAGATTTAGGGCGTTCGGTCAAAGAAAAAACCTGTTCGTTAGTAAGAAAACCTGCTTCTTTGAGTCCAGTCACTGGGGGAATAGCAGGGCGCGAACCAGTAGAAATTACAAAATTACGGGCTTTAAGCTTTCTACCATTCACTTCAAAAGTACGTCGATCGATAAATTTTCCCGAACCAAAAATAACTTCTACCCCTAAACCGCGAAATCTTTCTGGTGAGTCGTGGGGTTCTATGGTAGCAATGACTTTTTGAACATGACCATTGGCTTGGGCAAAGTTAATTTCTGGGGAATTAGTATGAATGCCAAAACGAGAACTATGTTTTACCTCGTATGCCACTCTGGCTGCATGAATAAGAGATTTACTAGGAACGCAACCATACCAAAGACAATCTCCACCTAGTCTATCTTTTTCGACTAAAGCTACTTTAGCGTGTAACTGTGCAGCAGCACTAGCGACAACCAATCCTCCAGAACCACCACCAATAATTACCAAGTCATAATCAACTGCCATAATTTTACCTACCTATAGTTTATAAATTATCGTTCCAAGTTTTGTTGATAATTCAATTTTTTCATGACTAAATCGAGCGAAAATGAATCCATGCTGAGATTTTCCTGAAATATGTTAACTTCAGTTCGCGTTAAAAAATCCAGCTTCATAACTTTGATATTTTCTTAGCTCGATCTAGATAATACCAATTTCAAAAATTAACTCTAGACATCGATCTCCGCCTCAGAAAAACAAAAGCAAAGATAAGGAAAACAAGACAGATAAGGGGGAGTTAACTAACTATCGATCTATTTTCATCTTCGAGGTTTGGTGTAAATTAACTTATTAATTCTATTTAACACAAACAAGTCGATCGATCTCTTTAAAAGGAAGAGACTTGTTACTAAAGTTAGGATATCGATCGTCAATTTGATGAGCTTTTTTGACGAGCAAGTTAAAACCAAGATTGAGTAACTTTAATTGCCTAAAAATTTGATGAGGATCGGATAAGTGAGTTTTCGGTAAGGATTGTCCTATCAACTTAAAAACTAGACCGATGGGTATATCTATCTCATCCTCTAGTTTAATAAATCGAGCAAAAAGTGAGGCATAAACAGAAATAATAGAGCCAACCCCACCTCTTGCTTGTCCCCAACCGACATAGTACAATCCTTTATAATCATCAAGAAAAGAGCCACCATAACATTCGACTACTGAGCCTCGAACTCGCTGAAGTTCTGGAGGTAAAAATGGGTAAGCGACATAGTAACCAGTAGCGCAAACTATCAGCTCGAATTCTTCCCGACTACCATCAACAAATTCTACTGCCCAACCGTCTAGCTTCTGAACACCTGGCTTGGGAATAATACGACCATGTTTAATGTAGTAAGGCACTTCGTTATTTAAGGTAGGGTGTTTTTCAAAAATTCGATGTTTGGGTTTAGAAAGACCATAATTTTTGTGCTTGCCAAAAGTAAGACGGATAATCCCATAAGCCATCAGACGTTGAAACCATTCTGGCATCCACCCTTGAATCAGATCGACGACAGGAATTCCTGCAAAGGTTTTAGGAATAAACCATACCGATTCTCGCATACTTAAAACACATTTAGCTCCTACACGGGCAGCTTCTGCTGCTATATCACAGGCGGAATTTCCTCCACCGATAACCAGGACTCTTTTACTTTTGAGTTGTTCGGGTCTTTTGTAGTCTTTAGAATGAATGATTTCTCCCTTAAATTCTCCTTCAAATTTAGGAAAACGCTTACACCAGTGATGACCATTACACATAATTACGCCTTTATAGATGCGTCGGTCGCCCTCAGCAAAAGTTACTTCCCAAAGGTTATCTTCTACTGGTCGCACATAAACGACTTTGCGGTTAAATTCGATATTTTCCCTTAAATTAAAATGAGCGGCGAAGGCGTTAATGTAATCGATCATATTTTGCGCGCTGGGAAAGTCGGGATAGTCTTCTGGCATCGGGAAATTGGTAAACTGAGTAACCTTGCGCGAGGAGATGATATGAGCAGTTTCGTAAACTCCATGGTACCAGTTACCTCCAAGGCGATCGCTAGCATCAACTTGATCGTAGAGAATACCAGCTTCTTTGAGAGCTTGAGCCATACCCAGTCCGACAAAACCAGCCCCGATAATTAATTGCTTGTTAGAGGTATTTGCTATTTTTTGTGTGTTGCTATGGCTACTCATAGAGATAGTTTCTTTAATTTGCTGTAAGTCGATCGCTCATCCAGTCAAACAATTTTGGGAAATATTGTTTGAGAAGTTGGATACTATTTGCTATCTTATCGGGAAATACATGAAGTTGGTTACGAGCAATCGCTTTAATCGTTTTTGCCATTACTTTAGCAGGATCTGTTGCTAGATGTTCGGGAAAGCCTTTACTATCTCGAGCGAGAGTGCCATAACATTCTGACTGGAGGATAGGGGTACGACTGAAAAAAGGATAAACGGCTGTAACTTTGATGTTATACGGTTTTACTTCATTAAATAGTCCTTCACTAAAACCGCGCAAACCAAATTTACTTGTAGAGTAGTGAGCCAGCCCCGCAGGGGCTACCCAACCTGCTAGAGAAGAAATATTGACAATATGTCCCTGACGGCGATCGATCATATCGGCAATAAAAAAAGAACTCAACCGCATTGGTGCCAATAAATTTACCTGCATCAATCTTTCCCATTTATCGGAAGGAACTTCATCCATACGACCAAATAATCCTATACCAGCATTATTAATCAAAATATCAATGGGGATGTCTAATGCTTTAACTTGATAATACAGAGTTTCGCAGCCTTTCTGGTTAGAAAGGTCGCTTTCGATACAAGCAATTATTTCTCCTGTGGTTATTTCACTGCTTATTTTGGCAGCGAGATTGTCTAGATTCTGGCGATCGAGATCGGTAAGAACTAGACGGCTACCAGCTTGTAATAACTGACGGGTAAGTTCTTGCCCAAATCCTCCTGTTGCACCAGTAAGTAATACTACAGCTCGATCGAGATTTGTCATTTTGATTAAGGATTGGGGATTAGTGACAATTTAAGATTACCTTAAAAAATAAAGCTGTCCTGCTGTGACGAGACTTACATCTTATTAATTCCCATCATAATCAAAAATAAGAAGACGTTCTTAATTCAATAATGAAAACACTAAAACTACCATCAGGAAAAGAAATACCCATACTCGGACAGGGGACATGGCGTATGGGGGAAAAAGCTAGCCAGAAACAAGCAGAAATCGATGCGCTGAAACTAGGAATAGAGTTAGGGATGAGTTTAATCGATACTGCGGAAATGTATGGGGAAGGTGGGGCAGAAAAAATAGTTGCAGAAGCTATTTCTAATTGTCGTAATGAGATATTTTTAGTCAGTAAATTTTATCCTTATAATGCTAGTTACCAAGGAGTAATAGCTGCTTGCGAGCGTTCTTTATCCAGACTTAAAACCGATTATCTCGATTTATATTTACTCCACTGGCGCGAGGCTATTCCGCTATCGGAAACCCTAGAAGCATTACAGCATCTCAAGCAAACAAGAAAAATTTTAGATTACGGCGTAAGTAATTTTGATACAGATGATATGGAAGAAGCATTGTCTTTACCTGGAGGTAAGGAGATAGCGACTAATCAGGTACTTTATAACTTAAAGCATCGTGGTATTGAATGGGACTTATTACCCTGGTGCCAAGAGCGCAGTATTCCCATCATGGCTTATTCTCCCTTAGAACAGAGAGCTTTTGTCGATGATTCTTCATTAAAAGCGATCGCGACTAAGCATAATGCTACCTCAACTCAAATCGCTCTTAGTTGGTTATTGCATCAAGATAATGTTATTTCTATTCCTAAAGCTACCAATCCCCAGCATATTAAAGAAAATCGGGCAGCACTATATATTAAACTAACAGAAGAAGATATTAAGCAAATCGAGCGTGCCTTTAAACCCCCAAGCCGTAAAATGTCTTTGGCGATGAGATAAAGGGGTGAGCGAAATTTACGGTGGCAAAAATTAATCTTCAAATTTTAAAGTAATGAGTAATAAGTAATAAGTAATAAGTTTGAGCATTCATTACTCATTACTCGTAACTCATTACTTCTTCGCGTTTCTATTGTTTAACTCCCACACCTTTTTTCACAGACTCTGAGATAAAGTATGCAGAAATAAACTTTGAAATTGAAGCTCATCAAACTTATCTAACTTAAGAGCGATTGCGCTTAAAATCATCTTAAATAGAATGTTTGGGTAACTAGCTATTTAATTAGGTACACAAAATATGTTTTCTCTTAAAACAGACTCAGACAGCTTATTGACTAGTTATGTAAATAAGTTGCTAGTAGTCGCGATTGTTTTAGTTTTATCTGTTTTTGTCTGGTTAAGACCTTTTACTTCAGTTCACAATGTAGCCCATGCAGAAGTAATTAGTGACTTACCTTCTGTAGTTGCGATCGCAGGAGTTGGCGATAAAGTAGAAGGCAAAGTCGAAGAAGATATTGGTACAGTTCAGCGTAATGTTGGTCAAGTTACAGGACAAACTGAAGGTGCGCTAAAACAGGCAAAAGGAAAAGCTAAACAAGATATTGGCGAAACTAAAAATGCTTTAGATAATGCAGCAGATAAGGCTGAAGATGCTTCTGAAAGTTTTATCGACTCAGTTAAAGATTTCTTCAATAAATAAATTTGTAGTGACTGGGAAAAAATGATTTAGGAATGATATATATGGGAGCGGACAAGGGTTTGCTTCCATAGGTTTATGCATACGTCAGTTCGATAAGACTGAAAAATTGCCATTTTTTGAGTTTGAATGAATGATAGTTGAATAGTCTAAAAACTCTCATTTTTGCGTTGGAAAATTTATTAACTCCGAATTCCGAACTCACGTTATATATATATATATAGATCGCTTATTAGTAGCTATATTATTACCTAATAATGGAAGAATCATTAAAAATAATAGAAGTAGAATTACATCATATTGCCACTATTTTTAAACTTATTATCGAAAGTCTGGCTATTGCTATTGTAGCTTTTTCTATTATTAAAACAATGCCTAAGTTTATTCGTAGTTATAAAAGAAAAAATTCTGAATCTTTTTACCACGAAATCAGACTGGACTTGGGTTTGTCGTTAGCATTAGCTCTAGAATTCCTCTTAGCTGCTGATATTGTCGCGACAGCAGTAACTCCTAGTTGGGAAAGCATTGGCTTGTTAGCTGCGATCGCGGGAATTAGAACTTTCTTAAATTACTTTTTACACCGAGAAATCAAAGAGTTAGAAGCAGAAAACCCAGAAAGTAAAACGGCTACAATTAATTAATTAATCTAAATATTAACCTTTAGTTAGATTACCTCCTGGTTGAATAGAGATAAAATTGCTTCTAGCTAATAAAAAAATCAAATATATAATATGAGCGAACAGCAAGAACCCAAAACTTTTGAGGCAGATGGAACTCGTCCAATTCAAAGCGGTGACATCGAAGTAGTAGATACTTTTGAAGAAGATGGAACTCGCCCAATTGCTGAAAGTCCCGATTTTTTGGTACGGAATCTCGACAAAGAGGAAGCAAAAAACAACCGCCATACCAAAAATATTAATTTGGATAACCCTGAAAAAACTACAGATGCTTTAAATATAAATGAAGAAGAAAGTTCTTTAAGTTCTGGTGATGCAGATGCCAATAAAGTATTAGAAATAGATGGTAAACGTCCCATCGATAGTAGTGAGGTAGAAGTAGTCGATACTTTTGAAGAAGATGGAGAGCGTCCCATTATGGCAAATAAATATCAAGTAGTAGATACTATTAATATCGATGGGGAACGTCCTATTACTTCTAGTAATAATACGTCAGTTGACGATACATCGGGTAGAAGAAGGGATGGCGATCGCTCCCAATAAAGTCTATCTAATTCCCCCTGGCAAAAATTTAGTTGTCAAAGCGGGTAAACTACACCTCAGCGAACAACAGGCAAGAAAAGTACACGGAGTAATCAGTTTCCCAATCAATATCTTTTTTCACTCTCTGGCTGATAGCTATGCCGAACAAGCGGTGGGTATCGTCCTATCGGGAACGGGAAGCGATGGTACGCAAGGAGTACAGGCGATTAAAGAAGCAGGAGGAACGGTATTAGTTCAAGACCCCCAGACTGCGGAATTTGACGGGATGCCCCAAAGTGCGATTGCCACGGGTATAGTAGACCGCGTGTTACCACCAGCAGATTTAGCAGCATTACTCTACGAGTTTTGATCTTCTCCTCTAGATGCCGAAGAATTCAGTCATTCTCACTCTTTTTTAATCGATGCTCGTAAGTTGCAAAGAATTTTAGACCTGTCTTGCAAAAATAAATAAGAAATCAACATGGTGGGGACACATAGCGAATGCAATTCACCGTCCCCTACCATCAAAATTAATCCTTTTTACCTTTTACCTTTTACCTTTTACCTCAACTCAACCCAGATCTTGGAGACTTATGCAAGAAGTCTATTAGTTATTAGCTTTTCTAGTACATTTTTTCGCTCAATATCTGTAAACTATGTAGGTAGCTAATACCCATTAAATTTCAATTTTTTTATGAAACAACTGCATAACGCGGAACGGTTCTTGTTAATTGGTCATATTTTATCGATGGTTTTTGGCTTGGCAGGAATTATTTTAGTTGTACCTAATGTTCAATTTCAAGCTAAGTTATCTCAATTTGAATGGGGACCGACTATTTTTAGTTTATCGATGGCTAATGGTGGAGTAATGTACATGCTACTAGGAACCATAGCAGTAGCATTGTATGCTCATCGCACTATGGGCAAATGGCACTGGTTGAGTTTTATGGTTCCCGCGATCGCTCTTTCTTTAAGTAGCGAATTACTAGGTACCAGCACGGGTTTTCCTTTCGGTCATTATCGTTATCTTAGTGGTTTGGGCTATAAAATTGCGGGCTTAGTTCCCTTCACGATTCCTCTATCTTGGTTTTATCTAGGTTTTAGTGCTTATGTTATTGCTCGTGCCGGTTTAGCCACTGTCGAACTCAAACCCTGGTTGCGTCAATTACTGGCAATTTTCTTTGGGGCATTATGCCTTACTTCTTGGGATTTTGTTCTCGATCCTGCTATGAGTCAAGCTTCAATTCCTTTTTGGATTTGGGAACAACCAGGAGCATTTTTTGGGATGCCCTGTCAAAACTTTGCTGGTTGGATGGCTACTGGTGTAGTGTTTATGGCAGTAGCAGCAATTTTATGGCAATTTAAACCCTTGCAATTACCCAATCGCGATCTAACACTACCCTTGGTAATTTATGTGAGTAACTTTGCTTTTGCCACAATTTTGAGTTGGGCAGCAGGTATATATCCCCCTGTCTTTTTAGGTGTGATGTTGGGGATTTTTCCTCTACTGGTTTTCTACGAAATGGCAAACACTCAAGTTATTTCTGCTTCTAAACCCGGACAAACCGAACAGGGTAAGCGCAAGTTCGGTGTTGCTGCGGTGGGAGTAACTAAGTAGTGAACTCGGAATTGATCGATGCTATCTCTCTGGTAATATTAATATTTCAGGGAGTGGCAACTCTAATTTTATTGTCTCGTTTGTTACCGGGCGCGATAAGGCGATCGCCTCTTCAACCTCAACCCTCTCATTCTCGTTTTAGCGGAAAAGTTAGCGCAATTATTCCTACCCTGAACGAAGCTGAAAGAATTAAACCTTGTTTACAGGGCTTGAGTCTTCAAGGAGAAGAACTAAGAGAAGTTATTGTCGTAGATAGCCACTCACAGGACGCTACGCCAGCTATAGTTGAGGCTCAAACTAAAATTGATGCTCGCTTTCGTCTAATTAATGACCCTCCTTTACCCCCAGGATGGGTCGGTCGTCCCTGGGCATTACACAATGGATTTTTAAATAGTTCTGGTCAAAGTGACTGGATTTTGGGTGTAGATGCGGATACTCAGCCTCAAGCGGGATTAGTCACTAGTTTACTGGCTATTGCAGAAGCAGAAGGTTACGACTTAATTTCTCTGGCACCCCAATTTATTTTGCAATATCCAGGGGAATGGTGGTTACAACCAGCTTTACTAGTAACTTTACTCTATCGTTTTGATTCGGCAGGAGTAGATTCAAGCGATCCTCACAGAGTAATGGCAAACGGACAATGTTTTTTCTGTCGTCGTTCGGTATTAGAAGCCTTAGCAGGTTATAGCAGTGCAGCCAATTCTTTTTGTGACGATGTGACCCTTGCCCGTAAAATTGCAGCAGCAGGGTATAAAGTCGGCTTCATCGATGGCGCAAAGCTAATTAAAGTTAGGATGTATGAAGGAGCGAAAGAAACCTGGCAAGAATGGGGTCGATCGCTCGATCTCAAAGATGCTGCTTCACCCTGGCAAGTTTGGAGTGATTGGTGGTTTCTCCTGCTGGTTCAAGGATTACCTTTTCCTCTGTTGAGTGTGGCATTGCTACTATTTAGTTTGGGTTACACCTCAATTACTTT
Source organism: Xenococcaceae cyanobacterium MO_188.B32 (assembly GCA_030065635.1). Classification (GTDB taxonomy): domain Bacteria; phylum Cyanobacteriota; class Cyanobacteriia; order Cyanobacteriales; family Xenococcaceae; genus JASJDJ01. The sequence continues at coordinate 3,822 of JASJDJ010000036.1, read as the reverse complement.
AGTAGCAGTAATCGGTTTAAATCTTGGGTTATTATTTTTGCGCTCGATTATTCTAGTTGCGATCGCAGCATCTTATCAACGTCCGACTAAATTATCTCTAGCTTCTGGGTTATTTTGGCTTTCTCCCCTTGCCGATCCTCTTGCTGTAGTGAGGATTTTACTGTCTTCTTTAAAAACTCCTACTCAATGGCGCGGTAGAATTTACTAAAGAAATACAAAAATCTCGATTTTACAAGTACAGTTTTAAGACCTATGATAGACGATCTCTACATCGATCGCTCCTCGCCACTTAACCTGAATTATTCATACCCCATCTTCCGCACGTCAAGTTGTCATATGCTTTGTAGTATATATTTTGGGATTTTGGCGATCGCCAAATATCAATCAAATATCAATTTTTTAGATTTTGGCGATCGCCAAAATCTAATTTTTGGGGTTTTTACGATCGCCAACTAAGTAAAATGCGATCGCCAAATGACCCCAATTAAGTAATATTCATATATTACATTTTGACGTGCGGAAAGTGGGTCATACTCATCTTCCCCATCTTCCCCATCTTCTCCAATTGAATCGTTAAACGAGAAGTATTGGTGTGCAATCAGCTTGTTGAGAATTGGTATTATTTTAATTAGTTAAAGTTCTTTAAATGATATTTAGCGTTTTTCAAATCTAGTTTATTCAAAATACTTGCCTTTATTGGTCGCTTTTCATCCCAAAATATTAGCGATGAATAAAAATTGAGAATTTTTTTGTTAGCCAGAATATCTAAAGTCTGTATTGCTTCCTTTTGACTATCAAAACCAATAAAATAAACAGTGTCGTCGAAAAAAGTAGGTTTGTTATTTATTTCACCTATTAGCTTAAAATCTAGCTTTTTATACAATCCGCAAATAGCAATTTTCCATTTTTTAAAACTATAATCACCTACTCCAAAAATTGAAAAGCGAGGCTTATTTTTATAAATTTTACTTTTTCTATTATCTAAATATTGTGAATATCTAAATAGATAATTCCATGTCTTAGGTGCTAGTGTTTTAATTTTGTCAGTTGATTCGCCGATATTATTCTGAGTAACTAAAACATATCTTGTTGTAGAGTGGATTTTGCCATTGGCGACATCTGAACCTTTCAAGAGAGGATACAAAAACTTATCTTCTATATCAATTACCTCACCAAAACCATTAATTAATCCAGCATTTGATTTAGATAATTCCATTACTTTAGAGCAATCATGTTTGATGCCAGAACGCCATTTAGTTGAGCTTTTTTTAATAAAAAAATAATTGACTTGGCTAAAAGTTTCTAGATCTCGCACTAAAGTTTGATTATAATATCCTATTCGCTGATATTTCGGACTATCTATGTTTGAGAATACATCACAAAAATATCTTTTTTTATTAAGATTAAACTGGCAAAAAAGGAGACAGCTTTCAACATTGGTCTGAAAGTATTTTTTACTGTTTATTTTATAAGTAGAGCAATAAAATAAATTCAGATTTTTGTTTTGAATATAGTTTAATATTTTTCTAGCAACTGAATTTTTACAAAGCATTCCTAAATAACTATTATAGTTTTGTAACCAGTCAACAGTTTTAATTAACATCCATTCTGAAATGTCAAAATTACTTTTTCCTGTAATAGCGTCTAGTCCTTGATAATGTTTAAAATTATTTTTTTGAGGTAAATTGCTTCCTTGTATAAATCCTTGTTTAGAATTTGTTACCCAAGGAAAGTTACCTAATACTAAAACTCGATCTCTAAGACTATTTGTTAAATTTGACCATTGAAAATCAAAAAAATTTCCTTGGCGAATTATAATTCTAGAATCATTACTTAGAATTGGATTCTGCTTTAGTTCCTGTAAGTAAATTGGGTTTATTTCTATACCAATAATTTTAGTTGCAAATTCAAATATTTTTGAAGAAGCTAATAAAAAATTGCCAATACCACAAGTTGGTTCAATTATTATATCTGGTTTAACTTCCAAACTGACTAGCTTTTTAGTTACTATTTCAGCTAATTCAATAGGTGTTTGAAAATCACCAAATTCTATTTTTTGCTTGTGTTTTATATTATTCATAAATTAGCTTGATAAATAAATAGCGGTTATTCCTTGTTCTTTATCTGCACGTTCTATAACTCTTCTGTATTGCAGTCGCCACTGTAAAGCATTAGATATAGTTAAAAAACCTTGTAAAGGTGGATTGGTAATTATTTCATTAGCAATATTATTAGCTTCGATTTCATCTACAGGTAAGTTGCGATCGAGCATAAAAGCAATTAAATCATCTTGATTACCTTCATTGGCTAAAATATTGAGAATTCCACGAGTCATTTGAAAATCTGCGGTTCTGGCTGCATCTACATAGATAGTATGTAAGATATTTAACTTAGCAGTTTGATTAACGCGATCGTCAATTTTGTCATAAACAAAAATAATTAGAGAATAGCCTAATCCATAAATTTTTTGTCTTGCAGATTTAAAAGGGCATGATGATTGAGGTTGTTTAATCCTAGTTACTTTTATATCAACGAGTAATTCGGGAAAATCTATGCCACTTGCCGAACTACCTAAGATAAAATCGTATTTGAAGGTAAGATAGGTTTTAAATTTATGCTCTAAATAAGTACCAACAGCTTTACCATCAGTCACTCCATAAAGTGATGGTTCTGAATGTTGGGATTCTAATGCTGAAAAGTGAGCAGCTTCTACACATAGCGTTTCTACAGTTAAAATTGGCATGACTGCAAATAATGTAATTGCGACAAACATCATACCTTAATACTTTCTATCGTTTGTCAGATTAAACCATCAGCGCGATCGCAATATATTTTAAGCAACAATGTAAATTTCTATTACCGAAAGCCATGTCAGAACCCCAAAAACTCACCCAGGAAGAGATTAGATTAAAAGAAGATAGAGAACGCAAGGCATATTGGCGCAGATGGGGTTGTTATTTAAGCGATCGCCAGTGGGGTACAGTAAGAGAAGACTATAGTAAAGATGGTTCCGCTTGGGATTATTTCAGCTTTGAACAGTCTCACTATCGGGCATACCGTTGGGGCGAAGATGGCATTGCAGGTATGTCTGATAATCATCAGAGGTTGTGCTTTTCTCTAGCATTATGGAACGAACGCGATCCTTTTTTAAAAGAAAGACTATATGGTTTAACTAACAGTCAGGGCAATCATGGGGAAGATGTTAAGGAGTATTATTTTCACCTCGACAATACACCGACTCATTCTTACATGAAATTCCTTTATAAGTATCCTCAAGAAGCTTTCCCTTATTGGCAATTAGAAAAAGAAAATAAAAAAAGGGGTTTAAAAGATAGAGAATTTGAGTTAATCGAAACGGGTATCTTTAAAGATAATAAATACTTTGATGTCACCGTCGAATACGCTAAAGCAACCGATGAAGATATCTTAATTTATATCCAAGTTGCCAATCGCAGTAGCGAAACTGCAACTATACATTTATTACCTACTCTCTGGTTTCGTAATATTTGGTCTTGGGGTTACGAGGTAGAAAAGCCACAATTAAAAATTTACGAACAAGCAGAAAAATATAGCGTTATTGAAGCACAGCATCCCGACTTAGGTAAAAGATGGCTGTACTGCGATCGACAACCAGGGCAAACGCATCTAAATTAGTCTTGACAAAAACACCTATTAATGAATTGATGAAAGAATCAGGATTTATCGTTTGATAGATTTGACAAGAATTTAAGCGATCGCTTAAATTCTTGTCAATAAGCAGGACTTAACGCGATTATTTGGGGGTTTATTGAGATTAAGGCGTTCTTATTGACAAGATGCGTT
>JASJDJ010000198.1 GCA_030065635.1 Xenococcaceae cyanobacterium MO_188.B32 | reverse complement strand
TATTTACTTTGTATTATCTCAAGAGGAGATTCACAGCGATCGCCAACCTGCAAAAATCACCAGAGATGCGTTCGCTTTCTGACAGTGATTTACATAATCTTTCATGCTACATTTTGACGTGCGGAAGGTGGGATAAAATCTTAAAGATTTTTAGCTGACGATTAACATGTGCGGAATGCACCGCCACGTTCCACCTGGAGTTTAACTCCAGGTGGGTCGGCGGTTCAACTGCTACTCTGAGGCGATTTAATTCTCGATTGTATTTTTTTTGTTCTTTAGTCAACTTTCCTCCCTTGGGTTTCTTAATCGGAGTTGCACTATTTTCGTGAATCTTAAGAATTCCCTGGTAGCCTTTATCTCCTAAAACCCATGTCTTAAGCACATTATCTTTCTGGTTTTTAATTCAATAATCACTTGTGTCTTCAAGACATGTTTTTTACTTTTGCCACTATAAAATCCTTTTTGTCCTTTGGTTGGTCTCTCAATAGAACTTTCCATGACATCGATGACTAATACTGGGGTGTTGATTCTGCATCAGGCGATCGCCAAATAATTCATGCAACTTTTATGCAATTTGTTGAAGTGGAAAAAGCCAATTTTCTTTTAGATAACATAGATTGACCAAAAACTTCTTTTGACCAAGCATTAACATCAGTCAAATGAATACTTTCCATTGCCTGGAGTACTATATATGGAGTTAGTTTAGTAGTTGATAAAATAAGTGTTAAAATCATCTCATTAATCTCCGAACAGGTCGAAGATGAAGCAAAAATTTTGTCTGAGCCAAAAATTGATTCGATTATATCTGATGTAGCTATAAAAGCTTGATTTAATGGGATTTTTCTGCCTTCAATAGCTAAGTATTGACTGACTTTTTCTTTGGTTGATTGAATCCAAGATGAATCAGAAAATTTATTGGTTAATTTCAACCAATCTTGTTGAGATTTTTAGTGTAATCCTTGCTGGATAAATTGATTTTTGGCTAGCTCAAAAACTTCGAGTATTTCAGCCGTAATATGAAGTTGTTTTTGATAATCAAATAACCAACCAAGTTTTTCTAAAAATTTCCTTCGTCCTAATTCGGCTGCTTGAGAAATTAAGTTGCCTTTTTGTCCCCATAGGTTTTGACCAATTTTATCCTTAATTACTAGGCAAAAAGAAGTAAAGCTTGAAGCTTTTGTGCCGAGAATTTTGGCTAATTCACCTAAAGAATTTTGGTCGAGTTCTTCTCTTAACAGAAACAGAGTTTCTTTATCTATAATAAATTCAGTAGTAATGATTTTCTTTTGACTTTTTTAATTCAAAAAGACCGAGTTTAAGAAACCATTGTCTGATGGTAGTAAAATCTGGAGTTGGGAGACTTAAAAACTGCGCCCATAATTTGAAGTTTTTTTCTAGAGCACGCCAACTGCTAAAACTGATGATTCTTTGTTGAATTGCTAGTTGAATAATAAAAACAGGATAAGTATATTGGGCTGGTTTTAAAGCTATTATTTCTCTGGATTTGGACTTTTCTACTGTTAGAGAATCTGCTTTTGATTGATTTCTCGGTTGGCTAATTCTTTTTTTTAGTTCTTCTATTTCGTGCTTCTTTTTCTTTTAAACTAGCTTCCAGTTTTTGAGCTTTTTCTTTCCATTTTTCACGACTTAAAGAAAGATCTCGTACTTTTATGTCCATGGCTCTGAGCTTTTTTTGTTTTGATAAAGCCCTTTGTCTCCATTTTTCTCTAGCATTTTTAAATAGATTGACGCGCGCGAGTGTCAGTAGTTTTATAACCTTTCATTCAGTATTTAAATTGAGATTAAGCATAAATTTTATTAACCTCTAATTATATCAGTTCAATCAATCAATCAATCGCTAATTTTTAACTAGAAAGTTTTTAACAAGAAACTTGCATGGATTGTTTGGCGATCGCCTGATGCAGAATCAACACCCCAGTGGGGAACGGAAAGAAGAAAGTAAATCAGAAGAAAAAGGTGTAACTCGTTCTGAATTCCGTTATGGCAGCTTCTCCAGAGTAATTCCTCTGCCAGTGGAAATTCAAAACAGCAATGTTACCGCAGAATACAAAGACGGTATTCTCAACCTAACTTTACCTAAAGTAGAAGAAGAAAAAACTCAAGTAGTTAGGGTTTGCTGAATAAGTAAGCCCAAAAAGTTGCCAAGAATCAGCTTGATTACACAGATAAGTTTTTATTTGGCTAAGTAGTTTTAATATCAGCTTTAATAATAAAAAAGTCAGAAATCAAGCCGAATTTACAATTCTGAAGAAATAAATCCAAAAAAAGACAGTGAAACTGCCGAAGCAGGGTGGAAAGATTGATTACTAAAAAAGTGATGGCAATAGAAGTTTCCGATGTTTCAGTAAGTTTTGTCATCACAAGATTAAGACTAAATTTCCTTTTTGCTTGTCCAAATTTGCCTTCAATAGCATTACGAAATCTTTCATCATCTCGAGCTTGTTTTTTTGTTTCTTTACTAACATTTTTGGGTGGTCTTCCTAATGGTGAACCACTAATTCTAATGCCTCTTTCTTTACAAAATGCTCGGTTAGCTTTAGTTCTATAAATTTTATCCTAAAGGATACACTTCGCTATCTACATGAACTGAAGATGGATAGTAGCCCGTGAAGTTTTTATAAGCTTCTATTTGGTCTTGAAAATCTCCAGACTCATTAAAATTATCCGCTCCTTAAATGGTCTAAAAAAACATAGTTGTCGAAACAGCTTACAGAAAGTTTTGCTCCGAATTCCACAGGTTTACCTGCTTTTCCCCTCACAATAGGGCGAATGTGTGGTTGGCTTATACTTACAATTCTATCGTCAATTCTGTTAGATTCATTTTCATACATCCTGCCATTGTTGGCGATAAACTTCTGTCACTACCAACAACATTTTATATTTTATTCGACTCAGACTAGTTAATTCTGCTCCGTCATTGATTAGGTTTTCGATGTGAGATAAATTTCTTTTTATATATTTTAATTGTTGAGCGATCGCCTCTCGTCTTTCTTTTCGAGTCGGACGACGTTTTTTGGCTACTTTTAAATAATCTTTTCTGGCTTTTTTTCTATAAGTTCTTGGCTTTTTTATCCCTTTTGTTTGACAACTTTTATAGAGACTATCTAAGATTTTTTCTGTTTGCCTTCGGGCTTGATTTAATATTCCCAAATCATTGGGATAAGTTATATCCGCAGGAGCGCAAGTAGCATCAAATATTAACTTTCCTTGGTTTTTTGGGGACTCAACTTCTGCTGATTCGTTTTTTTTTGTTTCTCTGATTCTTCTTCTTTTTTTCTAGCATTTTCTACCATTTTTTGATTTACTTTATTAACCAAATCTTGGTCTATTCTTTCTCGAAAATAAACCATAAGTGACGCATCAAACACCGCTTCATTGCTATAAGATGACATCCCCAAGAAATATTGTAGATAGGGGTTTTCCCTTATTTGTTCTACTATTTCCCTATCAGAATTTCCTAGTTTTTCTTTAATAATTAATGCGCCCAACGCCATCCGAAAAGGTTTGGCTACTGCACCCATTTTTTCTGAGAAATTTTCTGCATATTCATCCTCAAATTCTGACGCCCGGAATTAAATCTGCCATGATTACCCCGAGAGAAATCCTAGACAAATATAGACAGCCTTAAAAAACCGATAACTTAACGCCGACTACCGATAACTTAAATACAAGGCTGTCTATATTTGTACAGATTTATTGGTACCCATCGATTGTCAGATGACAACTTACCTTCAAACGGTAATTCAAATTTTTCTGGAGTCAGGTCGGATTGGTTAGATTTGCGGTACATTTGTTCTGACTAAATTCTTCCGCTTATGGGTGCAAAGTGCAAGGGTCTTTTACCAATTTTAGGGGGTTTTCGCCACTTTTACTTAACTTTTTTCTGCACCTAAAATCCCTGTAAGCTTTATAAGATAGAGCTTATCAGCTATTCAGCAAACCCTAACTAATCACTAAAGACTTATCTTCCTTTAAATCTTGAAATAGTGGCGTACTCAGATAACGTTCGCCAAAACTAGGCTGAATCATGACGATTAACTTGCCTGCATTTTCAGATTTTTTGCCGACTTTAATAGCTGCTGCTAAAGCTGCGCCTGTAGAAATACCTGAAAGTAATCCTTCTTCTTTTGCCAAACGACGACCATAGTTAAAAGCTTCTTCATTAGTGACGGTAATTACTTCATCGATCGCATCGACATTTAATACTTTGGGAATAAAACCAGCACCGATACCTTGAATTTTGTGACTTCCTGGACTGCCACCAGAAAGCACATCACTATCGGCAGGTTCAACAGCGATCGCCCGAAATTCTGGTTTGCGCTGTTTAATAACTTCAGCAATACCTGTAATCGTTCCCCCCGTACCGACACCAGCAATTAAAAGATCTACCTGTCCATCTGTATCCGACCATATTTCTTCTGCCGTACTTTGACGATGAATCTCTGGATTAGCAGGATTGTTAAACTGCTGAAGCATAAATCCATTGGGTAGAGTTGCTGCTAGTTCTTCAGCACGAGCGATCGCGCCTTTCATACCACTGCTAGCAGGAGTTAATTCTAGCCGTGCTCCATAAGCTTTTAACATTGCCCTTCTCTCTTTACTCATACTTTCAGGCATAGTTAAAATGATCTGGTAGCCTTTAGCAGCAGCAGTCATAGCTAGAGCAATCCCCGTATTGCCCGAAGTAGGCTCGATTAACACTGTTTTACCAGGAGCAATTAAATTAGCTTGTTCGGCAGCATTAATCATATTAACGCCAATGCGGTCTTTGACCGAGGCTGCTGGATTCATGCTTTCTAATTTCACTACAATTTGCGCCAGACAGCCTTCAGCAAAGGGGATTGAATTTAAGCGGACTAAAGGAGTTTTTCCAACAAGTTCCGTGATGTTATGGGCAATTTTCATGAATTTTTTAGTGATTAGCTATGCAATACGAATAAAGAATCACAAACAACAAATAACTACTGATTTTTGGAAACGGTTGATAATTCAGGATACAATCCTAATTGTCTGGCAAGCTGGCGAGCAATAAAAATCAAAAATTTAGATCCTTCTTGATTGTTTTCGTGTGCCATAATTGTCGCTACCTGCACGATCGTTCGGATTAAATTTTCATCAATCAAATCGGCACTAGCATCTAAAATTTCTGGTTCTTTGCCATTAGGACAACGGAGTAAGCGATCGATTAATTTAAAATATTCTTCTTGGCGTTGGTTGTCAGTCATCAGTTGTCGATCCTTAATTATTGATTATTCATCTTCATCGAGGGAGCGGGAAATAACTTCAAATACGGTAGTGGCGCAAAACTGACGGCTATCATCGATTTCTTTAACTCTTTGGCTAACTACCTTAGCTTTCTCAAATCTGCCTAGCTGAGCGAGAATTAAGCCCTTGGCAGCATAGGCATTGAGGTACAGTCGAATATTAGGGTCTTGTTGACGAGTTGTTAAAATTGGTTTGAGTTGCGACCATTCAATTGGTAAATTTTCTGTTGTCGCGATCGACTGTAAAACTCGTTCGGCAATTGACAGGGCAGCAGCTGGTTGATGTTTATAAAAAAAGAAACGATATGCTCCCACTAAAACATCAAGATTTTTTTCTGCCTTAAACAAAGCTTCCCTGATATATTTCTCTGCTAAACCAGTATGTTCCCAATTTTCACTAGCTAAAAGTAATAGTTGTTTTATTTCTGGTTCGACATCACACCAGGAAAACCGGTCTTGAATAGTTTGCATGACTCGATCGAATATAAGCCTTAAATCAATTGTTCGCTTCTGTAAGTGGCAATCTCTCAGCCAAAGATTTATCTTCTAATGATTCTGAGGTAAGATTGCAGGAGGTAAAAGCGAGGGTAACTATTAAGACTAAAATCGTGATAATCTCGTTTTGGATGCGTTCTAAATCATTCATGGTTTTTTCAGAGTAATCAGTCACTAGCTCTTAGTCATTAGCCACTAGTTTTTATGCAGGGGACAAAAGACCAATTACTAATGACTATTTAACTTTCACTCAGACAAGTAAAGGCTCATGAGTATGGCATTTTTTAGGACAAATGCGAGCGCAGGCTTCACAACCAACACAATTTTCGGGATTGGCAATAGTCATTACTTGACGTTCGATATCGTCATCATCATCTTCGTCAATGAATTCACCAAATTCATTCATGGGTTGCAACATTAAAACATCGCGACCGCAGACTTTATAACATCTGCCACAGCCAAGACAAGTATCTTTGTTAATTTCTTTAACGAATTGTGGTTCCCAGGTTAATCCGCCTTGTGTCAAACCAGTTAGTGTAGCCATGAGTGTTCTCCTTGTAGTTAGGAAGTAGAGACATTCACAGAAAATGCCCCTACTCGATTCAATTAGTAAACGAGTGCCATTTCAGCTTGTTCGTGACGAACTTTGAGAATTTCCGGATTATCTAAGCAAAATTGTTGAAAAGGAGTAGTATCTGGTGATTTTGCTCCTTCTTGATAAGTTGCTTCTGATTCCAAATCTTCAACCAAAGCCCAAGCATCGATGCACTCAATTGAAGTTGCACCTTTAGCTTTAGCGATGGCGATCGCTTCAGTGACTGCTTTGTCTAATTCTCGACGCAGCAAAGGTACTTTAGGATTTTCCAGAAAATCGCCTTTATAGAGGATGTCAGTTTCTGAAACAATCCCTAGTAAATCTCCTTTGATTACAGGTGCGATACGAATACCAGTTAAGGCAAACAACCGGGCTACATATTCAACACCTAAATCAGGGTTGATTACTATACAAGGTTTGGTCATGATTTCGTAGACACGCATAGTTGCAGCGTCCTTACCATAAGCCACTACCTTGTTGACAACATCAGTGTGGGTAACGATTCCGTAGGCATCTTGGTTATTGCGTACATTGACAATTAAAGCACGTAAGTTTTTGAATTTCATCAACTTAACGGCTTCTGCTACTGTTGCCGAACCACGAATAGTAGCTACGTCTTGAGTCATGATATCAGATGTTTTTAACATGACATTACAATCTCCACTATGTTGTGCGTTGTTGTCAGTTAGCATTTACTGCTCTAGTCGAGGAATAAATACCAACTGTAGAATACAGTCAACACAGGATATGTTGACTGAAACCTCGATTACAGTCGCTTTGCATTTAGAGTCTGTGGAAGTTTGATATCATCTGTGAGATTTTTGAAAGACAACTGCCAACCATTTGCTAGGGTTAAAATCTTACCTTCTAAAGTAGTGGTTTGTTCGACTACTTCTTCTTCTAAATCTTTCTTAGGGACATATACGGATAAATGTCCGATATCGTTCTTATGTAGCATTACTTTCATTAGTTTTAACTCCGGGGTTTAGTGGGTTGTTAGTTATTTGTCATCGGTCATTGGTTGTCAGATCAAAACAAATTACTAATTGGCCAGACTTTGATGGGGAATTAGATTTAATAACTCGTCTGGGGTCAAGCTGCGTTTTAACTTAACGGATAAGTCTCGTACTGCCTCTACGAGCGATCGCGTTTCTTCTAAAGTCAGAGCGATGCCGTATTGTTGTAAACATTTAGTTACTAAATGTTTACCAGAATGCTTGCCAATTACTAAACGGCGTTCTCTTCCTACTTCTTCGGGGGTAAATGCTTCGTAAGTAGCAGGGTTGTGTAATACTCCATGTCCGTGGATACCAGATTCGTGAGCAAAGGCATTTTCGCCGACGATCGCTTTCCAGGGAGGAACATTACAGCCAGAGGCTTTGACTATAAATTCTGATATTTCTTTAAAGCTACTAGTATCGATACCAATATTGATGCCATAGATCCGTCTCAGTGCCATTACTACTTCTTCTAGAGCAGCATTGCCGGCTCTTTCTCCCAAACCATTGACGGTGGTATTAACTGAGGTTGCACCCGCTCTAATTCCCGCTAAGGCGTTGGCTGTCGCCATACCAAAGTCGTTATGGGTGTGCATTTCTACAGGAATAATTAGCCTGTTGACTAGCTCCTGTACTTTTTTATAAGTGGTTAAGGGATCGAGAATTCCTACTGTATCGCAAAAACGAAAACGGGATGCTCCCCAATCTTGAGCGGCTAAAGCTACATCCAATAAAAAATTTGCATCGGCGCGAGAAGAGTCTTCTCCACCAACAGAAATGTACAAACCGCGGTCGCGAGCATAATTAATTGTATCCCGCAGTCGGTTCAAAACTAAGTGACAATTACCTTGAAACTTGACAGCAATTTGGATTTCTGAGACAGGAACGGATATATGCACCCGTTGTAAACCGCAACCAAGAGAAGCATCGATATCCGAACGCACAGCACGATTCCAGCCAGTCAGTTTAGTCTGTAAACCGAGGTTAGTAATCTCTGTAATAGCTTCTGCTTCGGTACTACCCATTGCAGGTATACCTACTTCAAGTTCCTGTACGCCAATGGCATCCATTAAGGTGGCAAAAGCAACTTTTTCGGCTACGGTAAATGCTACGCCTGCTGCTTGTTCTCCATCTCGTAAAGTTGTATCGTTAATCTGAATCGGTGGCATAATTTTATTTCCCGATATTGAAGAGTGTCAATGGCGATCGATTTTCCAACCAATCAAAGATACAGTCTAATTGTGAGCGAGATAATAAACCGTATTGCCAGAGAAGCATGGGAATAGGTGCGTTTAATTCCTCTTTTTTTTGCATGACTAAAGCAATTTCGGCAGAGGATATTGTCAACTCTTCTTGTAAAAACTGACTTAATTCCGTGACTTCAAAATTAAATTCCATGACTGTTTGTCCTCGGTTAGTTGTCATTTGTTCTTGGTAATATGGCGCAGAACAAATGACTGACGACAAATGACTAATTGCCCACAAACCCTAAAGTAAGACTGTCAGTAGCTAAGAAGTGATCGATATGGAAGGCTCTTTCTTCAGTAGCTAGCAGAATTTGCTCGTATAAGTAGCGAGTAGCGCGATCGCCTACACTCTCTGCTTGGGCTGCTTGACGGCGAATTAAATCGATAATTTTTTGTTCGGCAGCTAAATCGTTTTCCAGCATTTGACGACAGTTAAAAATACCATCCTCTTCTGGAGTAAAACAACAAAGCTCGGCTAATTTACTAAAACTGGCTGCGGGAGTACCGCCCAAACCATTTAAACGTTCGCCAATATCGTGAGCATGACCTTGCACGGCATCGTAACTTTCTTGAAAATATTGATGAATCGAATAAAATTCCGAACCTTCTACGACAAAGTGATGCTTTTGGTATTGCAGATATAGACCTTGAAAACTAGCTAGAGCCAAATTCAAGCCTTCGCACACGGGAATTACGACTTCTTTGTCTAAACCAATAGGATTATCGGCAACTTCTCCGAAAGGTTGAAATACTAATGTTTGTGTCATGAGTTTGAGTTCCTAATTATTAGATGTAGATAAAACTTGGGTTGACCAGCATCTTTCTAACCAATCGGTTAATTCAGAGCGAGTGCTAACGAATTGTTGTATGGTACTGCGTAGCAGAATGGCATGGATACAGCGATCGATTTCGATCCAAAGCGTTCCATCTTCGGGACACCAGCAGGGAATATTTAATTCTTGCAGGCGACGATAGACACACCAGCGCTCGCTACGATTGATTTTGGCTACCTGACTGACAAAGGCATCAGGACGAGTGAATTTATACATGATTTTGAGGTTGATAGAGGGATAATTTCTGTATCTGTTGTTCCAAATTTTCGATGCGATCGAGTAAAGAACGAATAATGTTGGCTTCTGGATCTGGTAATTTGCCGTGTTCGAGGGGACATCCAGCACCAGTACGGGAGACGATCCGCCCTGGAATTCCTACTACCGTGCAATCATCGGGTACATTTCGCAGTACAATCGAACCCGCACCAACGCGGACATTATTACCAATATTAATATTTCCTAAAACTTTCGCGCCTGCACCGACGACTACATTGTTACCTAAAGTTGGATGACGTTTTCCTGTTTGTTTTCCAGTTCCCCCCAGGGTGACATTTTGATAAATCAAACAGTAGTCTCCTACTATGGCAGTTTCGCCAATTACTACCCCCATCCCGTGATCGATAAATACTCCTCGACCGATAGTTGCACCAGGATGAATTTCAATCCCAGTGAAAAATCTTCCCAAGTGAGATAACAAACGGGGTAGTAAAATAACTCGGTTGTGCAACAGCCATCTAGCTAATCGATGTAACGCCAGTGCATGAACGCCAGGATAACATATCAGTACCTCTAGCCAATTATTCGCTGCTGGATCGCGCTCGAAAATAATCTTAAAATCTGTCCAGAGCGTTATCAGCCAAGGTATATTTATTAACCATTTATTCTGCTGGTTGCAGTTTCTCTCTCGTTCTATATTGATAGTCAGTGGCTGTTGCATGATTTTTGTTTGTCCTTTGTTCTTTGTCTTTCGTCATTCGTTTTCTCTTGGTGCGCGTTCCCTTGCGGATTATAAATTCCGCGGGTTCCGACCGCTTACGTCGACGCGGGGTCGCACCGCTTTGTCTTCGTCTTTTGTTTAGTAACTAATGACTAATGACTAATAGCAAACGACTAACTGTATGTAATGCTTATATCAGTAGCCCCAATTTTGTCTTTGGCAACAGACAAAGGTTAGATTGATTAGATTCATTAATTTGCACTTATAAATTAAAAACTTAGAGCAGATAATGGTTTGCGCGATCGATAAGTTTTTTTTGGGGGATATCTACTGGTATTTTTGCCAACTGATCTGAGTATTGTTTGGTCAAGAGATTAGTATTTAGTACTCAAGATTATATTTTCTATAACCAAGTCAAGACAGGCAATCTAACGAAATATCGCCGTCAAAACTCTGGTATTCGATCGATATCTTCGAGTCTCTAAGACAGAACTCAGATGGTATATACTTTGTAGCTTTTGTTACGGTTTTTAAAAACTGTACCTCGACAGATATCAAACTCAGCTAAATAATAATGTTAATTTAGATACGGATTATAGAAATAAACAAGTTATCGATCTGTATTCCCTTTTGCCTTGAATTGAGGCGAGATATTTCCATTTTTACAACAACAATTGAATTCCGTGATTTTTCTGGGGAGGCGTGACGAACCTACTCCAGTTTTTTTTGTTACAATACCTTCGCCAAATGAGGAGTCAAAATTTGGTATGAAGTCAAGAGGGCAAATGAGAGGAAACTAGGTTTACTCCTAAACGAAGTTCCGCAAAGCCCATGCCAGAAATTCGCTCCACTCCTAACCTGCCTGA
>JASJDJ010000035.1 GCA_030065635.1 Xenococcaceae cyanobacterium MO_188.B32 | reverse complement strand
GACGCCGAATTTACCTCGAAGAGGTAAATTCGCCTGAAACCCAGATATATTAAGGATTTAGCTATTTTGAGGTTAAACCATTAATATATCAGGCTTTCACCCCTTTTTGAACCTAGTTTTTTGTCAAAGTCCCGTTAGAAAATAAAGAGAAGCAAGAATGCTATTGGGAGCTACAAAAGTTTATTATTTTGGCATTAAAAGCAAATCCAAATATTTTGGAATGTTTATATACACCAATGGTAGAAAAAAAGACAGCGATCGCCGAAGAGTTATTAGAAATTAAATCAATATTTTTATCTCAGTTAGTATACCAAACCTATAATGGCTATGCCATGTCCCAGTTTAAGAAAATGGAACAGGATTTACGTAATTCTGGGGAAATTAGACTCAAACACGCCATGCACTTAATTCGGTTATTATTGTCGGGAATTACTGTTTTAAAAGAAGGTTTTGTGCCTGTCAAAGTTGAAGAATATCGAGAAGAATTACTCGCAATTCGGAATGGAGAAATGCCTTGGGAAGAGGTTAATGCTTGGCGATTGGATTTACATCAAAAGTTCGATCGAGCCAAAACTAATTCTACTCTACCCGAACGTCCCGATTATGAAAAAGCTAATGCTTTTTTGATTAAAGCACGACGGGAAATGGTTCTTTGATGAATAAGTTATTAGCTGTTATCTTTTAGCTATTCGAGCTAATTTTTATTATATATAAATGAACGAGCGATTATTCTCTAAAATTATTAATTCTCAACCCTATCCTCTGTTATTTGCTACTATTAGCGGAGCGCATTTATATGGTTTTCCTTCTCCTGATTCAGATTACGATTTAAGAGGCAGTCTATTTTACCTGTTAAAGAAGTAGTAGGGTTAAATCCTCTGAAAGAAACGATCGAGGTATCTATACTTTGCACGGTCATAACTTGCGTTTTTGCATACCTTATATATACCAGTGTGAAAAAAGCTCAGATTGTAACCGTGCAAAGTATAAATTAGAAGATAATTTGGAATTGGATTTGGTTACTCACGATCTCAAAAAATTCTTTTCTTTACTCTTAAAAAGAAATGGCTACGTGCTGGAGCAATTATACTCGCCTTTAATCGTGCATACCACTCCAGAACATGAAGAGTTAAAGGCGATCGCAACTAATTGTATAACTTGCCATCATAGTCATCATTATTTAGGTTTTGCTTCCACACAGTGGCGATTGTTTGAGAAAGAAAATCCGAGAAAAGTAAAACCATTACTGTATGTTTATCGTGTTTTACTGACAGGGATTCATTTAATGCAAACGGGAATTATTGAAGCTAATTTAGTGAAGCTCAATGAAAAATTTCAATTGTCTTATCTTGATGAGCTAATCGAGCGAAAAATTACAAGAGAAGAAAAATCCACCTTAGAAGATGAGCAGATAGATTTTTATTTCCGAGAATATGAAAGATTGCGACAAGAATTAGAATTAGCTTCTCAAAATAGTCATTTACCTGAAACTTCGTCTGCTCAACCTGCACTGAATGACTTATTAGTTCGGGTTAGATTATTGTCTTGAGTAGAAGCGATTCGCGAATCGCCCCTACCAACAAATACTGTAACTACTAACTTAAACTGCTGCTGCTGCTCTTGCTGCTGCTGCTTCTTCGGGATGAATTCCCAATCGAGTTAGATTGAGACGACCTTTGTTATCAAATCCACGAATTTTGACGACAATTTCATCCCCCACAGCTACTTCATCTTCAACCTTGCCTACTCTACCTTCAGCTAGTTGAGAGATATGAATCATACCTTCTTTACCGGGCAAGACTTCTACAAAAGCACCGATCTCAATGATGCGGGTTACTTTGCCAGCATATACATCCCCTTCATTAAGTTTACGAGTCATGTTGAAAATTAGCTTTTTCGCTTGCTCTGCCTTGCCAGCTTCCACCGCAGCAATAGTGACAGTTCCATCATCTTCGATATCGATTTTGGCTCCTGTTTGCTCGGTGATAGCCTTAATTGTTTTTCCTGAAGGTCCGATAACCAGACCAATAAGATCGGGATCGATTTTAAGGGTTAATAACCGAGGTGCATAAGGTGAAAGTTCTTCACGGGGTCGATCGATCGCCTTAAGCATTTCTCCTAAAATATGTAACCGAGCGGGTTTGGCTTGTTCGATCGCTTTGGCTACTGTCTCCATCGATAGACCAGTAATTTTCATGTCCATCTGTAGGGCTGTAATACCCGCATCTGTACCCGCAACCTTGAAGTCCATATCCCCCAAGAAGTCTTCTATGCCTTGAATATCGGTAAGAATGCGAACTTCATCCCCTTCCTTAATTAGACCCATAGCTGCACCGCTAACGGGTTTAGTAATTGGTACTCCCGCATCCATTAGAGATAGAGTAGAACCGCAAACAGAACCCATAGAAGTAGAGCCGTTAGAAGAAAGCACTTCCGAAACTACCCGCAGTACATAGGGAAATTCTTCTTTAGGGGGTAGAACGGGCAAAAGAGCGCGTTCGGCTAAAGCACCATGTCCGATTTCCCGTCTCCCGGGAGAGCGCAGGGGTTTGGTTTCACCTACAGAGAAAGGGGGAAAATTATAGTGATGCAGATAGCGTTTTTCATCTTGAGGATGAAGATCGTCGCCTAAGTCTTGGGCATCTCCTGAGGTCCCCAAAGTAGCGATCGATAGAACTTGGGTTAATCCCCTTTTAAATAAGCCCGTACCATGGACTCTTTGCGGTAATAGCCCAACACGACAAGTTATAGGTCGTACTTGGTCTAGAGTACGCCCGTCAACTCGCATACCTTCTGTCAGGATTTGACTACGCATCAGCTTTTTGGTTAAAGCTTTAAACAAATTAGAGACTGCTTTAGGATCTTCTGCTATAGCTAGAGTGATGGGGTCTTCTTCTGGCAGTTGGGCGATCTCTGCTTCAATCTTGCTGGCTTTAATTTCATCTAAAGCTTCATCACGGGCATTTTTATCGAGATCGTATTGAGCCAAAACTTGTTTAATTGATTCGGTAGCGCGATCGCTGATAAATTTTTCTAAGACTTCATCTACTTGGGGTGGTTCGGCCGTGGCAATTTCGATGCCCAATTCTTCTATCAACTCTTTTTGCGCCTGAATCAGTTCTTGTACTGCTTCATAACCAAAATCGAGCGCCTCGATGATATCTTGTTCTGGTAGTTGATTAGCTCCTGCTTCTACCATGACTACACCATCGGGTGTCCCTGCCACGACTAAATCTAAGTCTCCTTGTTTGACTTCCTGATAGGTTGGGTTGATGATAAAGTCATCACCTACTAAACCGACTCTAACGGCTGCCATTGGCCCATAAAATGGAATTTTGGCGAGTAAAACTGCTACAGAAGCTCCTGTTACTGCTAAGACATCTGGTGGAACAGTTTCATCCATAGATAAAGTAGTTGCCACAATTTGAATATCATCTCTCAACCAAGAAGGAAACAAAGGACGCAAAGGTCGATCGATTAGCCGACTAGTAAGAGTTGCCTTCTCTGGAGGTCTTCCTTCTCGCCGTAAAAATCCCCCAGGAATCTTACCTGCTGCATATAATCTCTCTTCGTAATCGACAATTAGAGGTAGAAAATCGATTCCTTCCCTGCCTTCTGCTTGAGTAGCCGTAACCAAAACTGCTGTATCTCCTGATTGGATGAGAACAGAACCCCCTGCTTGTGGCGCGAGCAAGCCAACCTTGAGTCTAATATCCCTACCATCAAAGGATATTGACTTGTCAAATTCTTGCATTCAGCTTTTTTTCCTTAACTTATTCACTTTTCTTGTTCTAGCAGCGATCCTAACATTTCTCTAGTCTTAATTTTTGAGCGTGAATCCTTTTAACTTAAAATTTAGGAGATTGAAAGTATACACTTAATTCTATGGATAAAAGATTTTTTAATATTTTTAATTTAACCGAAGATCGGGCGATCGCTCTGCTGAAGAAGCCTCTAGATGAGCTAGAAGATAAATCCGAGCGTTACGTGGCAGCTTCTCATTTAATTAATTTTCCGACAGAGCGTTCGATTCAAGCTTTGATAGATACCATTAGCGATCGAAACCCAGATATGTATCATCGCATTGCTCGGCGTAAAGCGATCGAGAGTTTGGGGAGATTGAAGGCATCAGTAGCTTTACCTACGATTAAATCTTGTTTGTCCGATAATGACCCTTATACTGTGGAAAATGCAGTGTGGGCAATTGGGGAAATTGGTACGGAAGACGAGTCTATATTAGAGAATATGGCTCATTTACTGACTAAGCCAGAGCAAAACTATCGAGTGATCGTGCATACTTTGGCGAAATTTGGCTATAAACCTGCTGTAGACAGAATTCAACCCTTTATTGACTCTGAAGACGAAGCAATTTCTAGTGCTGCGATCGCTGCTGTAGCTCGTTTAACGGGCGACTATAGTCAGATGGATAAGGTAGTCGATCTCCTCTATCACTCCAGCGTCAATGCTAGAAGGGCTTGTATTCAAGATTTAATAGATACAAAGTACTATTCTGCTATCCCCAAAATTGCTCGCTCTCCTATTTCTTTAGTATTTCGTTTACGGGGAATTAGATTACTAGCAGCAGCAGGATTACCTTCCAAGAAAATTACTTTTGCCGAGATCGAGCCGAGTTTAGACCGAGTTATTCGCGATCGTCCTCAAGATTTAGAGATGGTACATGAATACGACCAAAAACCAGCTTTAGAATTCTTAATTAGGGAACTATATCATACCGATTTTGGACGTTGTTATTTAGCCAGTCAAACCCTACTCACAGAAGACCCAGAGCTAGTTAGCAAAGCTCTGATAAAAACCTATGAAGAAGAAGCCCGCAGTGATTATGGAGCGCACTATCATGTAGTCAAATTAATTGGCTGGCTTAAATATCGAGCGGGAAAAGAAATACTGTTAGAAGCATTACATAACACTCAACCACAATTCCAAAAATCTCGCGCAGCAGCAGCGATCGCTCTTGCTAATATAGGTGCGACAGATGCGATCCCTCTTCTGAAAGATATTCTCAATACTTCTATTTTTGACTTAAAATATGCTTCTCTTTTAGCTTTAGAACAATTGGGAGATAACAGTGGTTGGCAAATAGCTGCTAATGATGGAGATTTGTTAATTAAAACCAAAGCAGAAAGTAAGTTAAATAATTAATAATAACTAATAACTATACTTACTGAGGAGAATTAGAAATTGTCACTTGAAGAAAGTTATCCTAACCTAAAGCATAAAAACCCTCATTTGCGGGAAAGAGCTATGGCAGAAATTGCTGAAAGCTATACAGAAGAAACTATATCCGAGTTAGTAGAAATCCTTTATTCAGAAGATGTGACCTTTCGTCGTACCGCAGCCAGAACTTTAGGTGTAATTGGTTTCGATACCGTACCGTTTGTGGTAGAAGAATTAAATAACAGTGATAATTCTATTGTGAGAGCTAGTTGTGCGGATATTTTAGCCGATATCATTTTTCACTACGGGGAAGAAGAAAAATTTCCTCCCGAAGTGATAGCAGGTTTACAACAGGCTTTACAAGACCCCAATCCTCTTGTTTACTTAACTACTATTGGCGCATTGGGTACTTTAGGTAAATCCGCTTTTAATATTCTCAAAGAAGCATTAGAAGTAGATAATATAGCCGTGCAAGTAGCGATAGTCGATGCTTTAGGTTCTCTTGGTGATGAACGAGGGATAGAAATTCTGACCAATTTAGCACAAGATGAAACCGTAGATAAATATATTAAAGATTCTGCTTTTAGTGCCTTATCTCGCCTAGAACAAGTGATTAAATTTAATCAATAACCTCAAATTAAGACAATTAAATGGTCAGAATAGCTATTAGCTTGTGACCAATGGAATTATGCTGTCTTGACAAAGCGAATAATTTCCCTAACGTGACTGAGAAATTGACTGTCTTCATTTAATTGAGAGATAGCGTTTTTAGCTTCTCTGGCTAGTTGTTCGTGTTCGACTGTATTTTTGGCTTGTAATTCTTCTAGTAATGCTTTTAGTCGTGCTAAGCGATCTCTATTTTCTTGAGATTCTTGCTGTTGTTTGCTGACTAAAGAATCAGGATTTTTTGGATCTAGTTTAGTTGCTATTGTTTTTATCTCTCTTTCTAGATTTTTTACTCTATTTCTCAGTTCAAGAGCATCTTCGCGGGGATATTTAATCTCTTTTTTAAAGTTAGATAATATGGTGGTTAGATACTGATAACCACGAATTGTAGGGCGCAAAATTGTGAGTAACAAAGTTAAACCCGAACTTACATAACCCACATTACTAATACCAGTCGCAGCTAGTAAATAAAGAGCGATCGCCGAAATACCATGTAAAGAGACCGCACCAACGAGTGACCAACGAGCAACTTTCTGAACATAGTTTAATTTTTGTCGATCGAATTCCAGACCTTTTTTTCTAGATACTTCAGCTTCGGCGATCGCTTCACGGGCATCAAAATAGATATTCCAGGGAATAGTAACAATAACTAACAGCCACCAAAAACTAGCAATTCCAATTAACCAATCAATTAAATTACCTGCGGATATATGCAACCATTGCCCAATTCCACCTACAATTAACACTAGAATTCCTAAGCCAATACTAATACTAATATATCTACCAAACATTTTTTTAATTTAAGTAGTTTTTTAAATTATCTAGAAACAATGGATTTTTTTGGCGATAATTGTGACGATTTATCGACTTTCACTGTAATTAAAAAGGATTTAGGATAATTTGGTGCAACACTGGAACATTCCTCCTAGAAATTTTTGTCTAACCTCGGAAGAGGTGCATGTTTGGCGTGCCAATTTAGATCTATCAGTAACAGAAGTTGAAGAATTAACTAAAATACTCTCTACAGATGAAAGAGAAAAAGCTAATAAATTTCGTTTTGAAGAACACAGAAGACGTTCCATAGTTACCAGGGGAAGATTAAGACAAATCTTAGCTAATTATCTTAATATTTCAGCAGAAGAAATCTTATTTGAGTATAGCGATCGAGGTAAACCTAACTTATCTCAGCATCTCGATCGAGACAATTTACAGTTTAATGTCTCCCACTCTCAAAATTTGGCTTTATACGCTTTTACTTATCAAAATAGAGTTGGTATCGATTTAGAATATTTTCGTTCTACTAATGATGCTGTTCAAATTGCTCGTCGTTTTTTTGCTCCTCAGGAATACGAGTTAATCTCTAGTTTAGAAAAAGACAGGCAACGAGAGGTATTTTTGCATATTTGGACAATTAAAGAAGCTTATCTTAAGGCTACAGGAGAAGGTTTATCGGGTTCTCTTGATGCCGTGCAAGTATCTTTTCAAGGAGAGCAACCTGTGGGTTTAGCTGCGGTTGATGGTAATTCTCCTCAAGCTGCTAACTGGCTAGTTCATAGTTTTGTTCCCGAGCGTAAATTTATTGCTACTGTAGCTGTAGAAAGCAGGTTTAATTCAGGTCAACACCAACAAATAAGATTTTGGACTACAAAACAAACATAGGTTATAAGTTAGTATGGCGATCTCTCCTTAATATTTTTACACTTAAATTAGGATAGCTATAGTGTCTCAAGAATTAAAACAAATTACAATCTACACTGATGGTGCCTGTACTGGTAATCCTGGTGCTGGAGGTTATGGTGCGGTGATAATTGATGGTCAACAGCGGAAAGAAATTTCTGGAGGTTTTCGTCTTACGACCAATAACCGCATGGAAATGATGGCAGCGATCGCAGCTTTGCAAGCATTGGAAACAAAATCTCGTGTCACTTTACATAGCGATTCCAAGTATATAGTTGATGCAGTAACCAAAGGTTGGGCAAGACGTTGGCAAGCAAACAATTGGAAACGAAATAGTAAAGAAAAAGCTAAAAACCCCGATCTGTGGCAAGAATTGCTGGATTTGTGTCTAACCCATCAAGTTGACTTTGTTTGGGTTAAAGCTCATGCAGGAATTCCCGAAAATGAAAGATGCGATCGCTTGGCTGTTGCTGCTGCCCATCGATCGGGTTTACCCGATGATACTGGATACCTTAAAACACTTTAACCTATTCTAAACATCTAAACATTCAATATTTGTTTCCGGCCTGTTCGTAATTAATGAAATCAATAATTGGCAAGCTACTGCGACAAAGATATTATATAGCCCAAGAATTAGGGAGAAGTAGCTTTAGTACGACTTATTTAGCTGAAGATAGAGATTTACCCCCTATTACTTATTGTGTAGTCAAAATTATCCAATTCGAGCATAGCAACGCTAACTTAAATCCTCAATCCGAACAATGGGGATATCTCCAAAAGCTTTTTATTGCTGAAAGTATTAGCCTAAAAAGATTGGGCAAGCATCCACAAATTCCTCAACTATTAGATTATTTTGAAGAAAATTGGCAATTCTATTTAGTTCAAGAATTTATCGAAGGGGAAAATTTAGAACAAATAGTTGCTGAAGGTCTTTTAAGTGAGACTGAAACTATCCAACTTTTACAAGATGTCTTGACAATTCTCGATTTTGTTCATCAACAAAAAGTAATTCATCAAGACATTCAACCTTCTAATTTAATTCGTCGTCATCGAGACAACAAAATATGCTTGATTGATTTTGGTGGAGTCAAACAGATTTCTCTCCAAGTCAGTTCTCAAGCAGAAGATTCAACTACTCAAATAATTGGTAAACTTGGCTATGTGCCTCCAGAACAACAAGAGGGTAATCCTAATTTTACCAGTGATATCTACGCTTTAGGTAAAACAGCTATTTATGCTCTTTCGTCTAAATCTCCCCATAGAGTCAATTTACAAAACATAGAATTAGATAGTTTAACTAACAATTTACAAGAAGACGAAACCCAGCATACTTTAACAAAAATTAGTCCCAGATTGACTAATATTCTGAATAAGATGGTCAAGCAAAACTATCGCGAACGTTATCAATCTGCGGTGGAAGTTTTGACAGAGTTAGAGCGAGAAGAAAATGTGGTTTATTTACCTCCTCCGTTTTTAGTTAGTCCTCCCAACGAAGATTTGGAAGCACCTCCAGTTGCAACGTCCAGGCTGAAAAAGCGAAAAATAGTTCTTTGGGCGTTGTTAATTTTACCTTTTGTTGCTGCTCTAATTACCTTTGTTATGGGTATTTATAAAAATATGTATCGAGGTTTTGCTCAGTATCAGAATACTAACTACCAAATTAAAATAAAATATCCCAAACCCTGGTCTATCAAGCAGTTAGAAGACCCTATTACAGGAGAAGTAGTGGTGTTTTCTTCTCCTAAAGAAAGTGAATCTGATATTTTTCGAGAAAAAATTTTTATTACCGTAGAAGATTTACCAGATGATGTGAATGAACTTGATGAATATGCCGAAATATTAACGAATAGAATAATCGACAATCCTACCTATGAGATTGAGGTTTATCCTCAAGAAAAACTTAGATTATCTAATCAAATAGCCAAAAAAATAATCTATTCTCGTAAAATCAATGGGATAAACATTAGGCAGTTAGAAATCTTTACTATTGATAATGACCAAGTATATATAGTAACCTATATGGCCGAGCGATCGAAGTATTATAAGTTTCTTAAACAGGCTAATAAAACGATTAAATCTTTAGAAATAGAATAGTTGGCTAGAAATTAAGCTCTTAGCTTTTAGCCGTTAGCTTTTAGCTTTTTTTGTCAAAGAAAAATAGATGTTCAAATAAAGAAGCAGCAAAGCAAGAGTTTCGATAAGTGAGTGGGACTGAAACTTCTGCCTTTTGCCTTCTGCCTTCTGCCTTACCACCAAAGGTGGTTAAAGTAACTTAATTCTAGACTAGACAAAATCTCCCGCTAGTATAAATAATGAATACTTGTTCTCTAGTAGAGAAGAGTTAAAAACTATAATGACCGAATTACCAGATTGGCACGCATTAGCAGAAAGTTCTTTAGCTGGCGAATTAATCGATCGCCCGCAAGCTCAAAAAGTCTTAAATGCACCAGATGAAGTATTATTAGAACAACTGGCAGCAGCTTATAAGGTTCGCCGTCACTATTGGGGCAATCGAGTCAGACTCCATTTTCTCCTCAATGCCCAAAGTGGTTTGTGTCCTGAAGATTGTCATTATTGTTCTCAGTCTAAAATCTCTACTGCTGAGATCGAGAAGTATCCTTTAATGGCTGAAAGCAAAATTCTACAAGCTGCCGATCGCGCTGCGGAATTAAAAGCAGGTACTTTTTGTTTCGTTATTTCTGGACGCTCTCCTTCCGAATCAGTTTTTAACCGAGTGGTAGATGCAGTTACCAAGGTTAAAACTAAACACGATTTAAAAATTTGTGCTTGTCTGGGGTTACTCAGTGAATCACAAACCCATCGTCTAGCCGAAGCAGGAGTCGATCGAGTCAATCATAACCTCAACACCTCAGAAAACTATCATTCGCAAATTTGCACTACCCATACTTTTAGCGATCGCGTTGCTACGATTAAAAACGTGCAAGCAGCAGGGATTACTACTTGTTCTGGTGGTATTTTGGGTATGGGGGAATCAGACGATGATATTATCGATTTGGCTTACTCTTTACGAGAGTTAAAGGTAACTAGTGTCCCTCTCAATTTTTTGATTCCCATTGCAGGGACTCCTTTAGCTGAGGTGAATCAACTTAACCCTCGTCGTTGTTTAAGAATTCTCTGTTTATTCCGTTTAATTTTGCCCTCCCAAGAAATAAGGATTGCTGGAGGTAGAGAAGTCCATTTGCGATCGCTACAACCATTGGGATTATATCCAGCCAACTCTATTTTTATTGGCGATTATTTAACTACGGCGGGACAAGCTGCCAGAGCAGATTTAGACATGATTCGCGATGCAGGATTTGTCCTAGAAAATCCTGATGGTTCAATTTTAGAAATCCAAAACCAAGAGTTGGCCGTACAAATTAAATAAATATCAGTTCTGCTTAGGACAATTTAGCGAGTAATTTTACCAAGAATAAGAGTTTTAACTTGTTTCTAATTTCCTAATTCACGTTATTTTTAAGCTTAAAACGGGAAGAATAAGGAGCAGAATCTACTTAATTGTCTCAGAAATAATTCTGAGTGAAGAAAGTCTATTGTAAAAGTGACTTAAAAAGATAAGTAGTTTTCCTGATGTTCTAAAAATTACTAGAGTATAAACGTTAAGCATAACTATATGGCTAAGGCTAATCCAATTTTTCAACTACCTAAGCTAGAAGAAATTATCGAACCTAATTTTGTAACTACTTCTGCTGAAACACTGGTAATTGATGCCATCAAGCAGATGAATCGAGCTGAACCACCCAAGACTGAAACTCAACAGTGCCAGGGGTATGGAAGCCTTTCCCGTCATAGCTGTACTTTGGTATTAGAGCAATCTCAGTTAGCAGGAGTATTAACCGAACGAGATATAGTCAAGCTTTCCGCCACTGCAATGGATTTGGAGCGAGTAAAAGTAGGGGAGGTGATGACTAAAGACGTAATTACCTTCAAACAAAAGTATTTTCAAGATATTTATCAAATAATGTATATTTTACGTCGGCATGGGATTAGACATCTTCCTCTTGTTGACGATCGCGGACAATTAGAAGGGATAATTACTGCTGAAAGTATTTGTCGTGCTTTAAATCCCTCTAATATGCTTAAGTTGCGCTCTATCAAGGAAGCGATGGACCCTGAAGTTATTCAGGCATCCCCAACTTCATCAGTGCTCCATTTATCTCAACTGATGGCAGAAACAAAGAAAAGTTGTGTAGTAATTGTCGCCAACAAATTTGCTCAAAATCAAGCAGAATTTTTAAATCATAGTTACGAAGTCTCTCCGCCAAGTCTATCCTCAAAAATTCCTCTTGGTATTGTCACGGAGCGGGATATCGTTCAATTTCAAATTTTAGGACTCGATCTAGCCAATACAACCGCTCAAACAGTAATGAGTAACCCTTTAGTCTGTATGCACCCCACAGATTCTTTGCTAGAAGCACAGGAGCAAATGAAAAAGCTAAGGGTACGCAGATTGGTAGTTGCTGGAGACTCAGGAGAACTGCGAGGAATTATCACCCATAAGGACATGCTGAGAGTTTTTGACACTACAGAACTCTATGGGGTAATCAGCACCTTAAAACAGGAATTGAACCAACAGACCGAACATTTAAAACAGGAAATTAAACAGCGCCAAAAAAGCGAGGTCATGCTGCGCAAAAACCAGCAGCTACTAGAATTATTTGTCCGTCACGCTCCGTGCGCGATCGCTATGTTAGATCGGGAGATGCGCTATATGGTAGTTAGCGATCGTTGGATTGAAGACTATCAGCTAGAAGAAAGGAATATTATTGGTAGTACTCACTATGAGGTTTTCCCCGAAACTCCTCAAAGCTGGAGACAAGACCATCAAGATTGTCTCACAGGAAAAGTGGAAGTATTGAGAAATGAGGAAGATAGTTTTGTGCGACTCGATGGCCGAGTTGATTGGTTTCGCTGGGAATTGCGTTCCTGGCACGATTTAGAGGGAGAAATCGGTGGTTTACTGATGTTTTCTGAGGTAATTACCGAAAAAAAGCTACTATAACAAAAAATATTTGCTGAAAAAGAACTAGCTCAAGTCACCCTAAAGTCTATTGCCGATGCTGTTATTACCACTGATGAGTTGGGTCAAGTAAAATATATTAATCCAGTAGCAGAAAGATTAACTGGTTGGCAAGCAGCAGAAGCGAAAGGAAGACCTTTAGCAGAAATTTTCCCAATTGTTGACCAATCTACCAGACAACCTGTCACCAATCCCGTAGATTTAATCTTACAAGAAAAGTCTCTGAGTGAACTGGTTAAAGATGTCTTATTAATTGCCAGGGATGGCACCGAATACGCCATTGAAGATTCCGCAGCACCCATTAAAAACGGTCAAGGCAAAATTATCGGGGCAGTTATTGTGTTCCGTAATGTTACTCAATCTCGCCAGATCGCCCAAAAGCTATCTTGGCAGGCTACCCACGACCCTCTAACTGGATTGTATAATCGACGCAAATTTGAAGAAAAAGTAAGTGCAGTGATTAAAGATTCTCAAAACAATAAATCTCGTCATGCTCTTTGCTATCTCGATCTAGATCGGTTTAAAATCGTCAACGATACTTGCGGTCATGCTGCTGGAGATGAATTACTACAGCAAGTAACTCAGTTATTAAAGAAGAGAATTCGTGCTTCCGATGTTTTTGCTCGTTTGGGAGGAGATGAATTTGGTCTTTTGCTTCATCAATGTCCTATAGAAATAGCTCCCAAAATTGCCGATCAACTCAGACAATTAATTCAAGACTTCCGTTTTACTTGGGAAGATAAGGTGTTTAGAATTGGCGTTAGTATTGGTGTAGTTGCCCTCGAATCAACTACAGACAATTTAGTCGACTTATTAAGTACGGCAGATGCAGCTTGTTATGCTGCTAAAGAAAAAGGTCGTAACTGCGTTTATGTCTACCACCAACAAGATACTGTAGTATCCCAACAGCGTGGAGAAAGACAGTGGATTGAAAAATTAAATCGAGCTTTAGAAGAAAATCGTTTTTGTCTTTACGCTCAAAAGATTATTTCTCTTGAAGAAAATTGCGATCGCCATCATTACGAAATACTTCTACGCTTAATTGACGAGTCAGGAAAATTAATTGCTCCTGGTGTCTTTCTTCCGGCTGCGGAGCGTTACGATCTTATGCCAGCGATCGATCGCTGGGTTGTAACTACTTTTTTAGCTGGCTACGAAGTATACTGTCGATCGAGAAAAGAACAAAAACTAGAACCCCCAACGAACCTCTATACCATCAATCTTTCTGGAGCGAGTATTAACAACCAAGAGTTTGGTACTTTTCTCCAAGAGCAATTCGAGCGTTATGCTATTCCCCCTGAGACAATTTGCTTTGAGATTACCGAAACAGTAGCAATTTCTAATCTCGATAACGCAATAACTTTAATTAAGCAATTGAGGGAATTAGGTTGTTCTATTGCTCTAGATGACTTTGGTAGTGGGATGAGTTCTTTTGCCTACCTCAAAAATTTGCCTGTTGATTATCTCAAAATTGATGGTAGTTTTATCAAGAATATAGTTAAAGACTCTGTTGATTATGCAACGGTTGAGTGCTTTAATCACATCAGTCAGATTATGAACATTCAAACTATAGCAGAATTTGTGGAAGACAATGCTATTTTGCAAAGCTTACAGCAAATAGGTGTCAACTATGCTCAAGGATACGGCATCGAACGCCCCCAACCTCTCATCTTTGGTTAAACGTAGCGATATTATAAAAGCCTCGGTCATAATCCCGAAACTCCCGACCACTAACTATAGCAGCAAAATAAATTGACCTATATTTACTCTTATCCCCCTCTTTTTGAAGGCAAATTAATTAAACGCTATAAAAGATTTTTAGCCGATATAGAACTGACTACAGGAGAAATTATTACTGCTCATTGTCCTAATACAGGCCCGATGATTGGAGTATCTACTCCTGGTAGTTTAGTATTAGTGTCAAAGAGTAATAATCCCAAACGGAAATTAGCTTATACCTGGGAAGCAATTGAGGTAAATGATCATCGACCTACTTGGGTAGGGGTAAATACTAGTTTGCCGAATAAAGTAATTAAACTCGCTTTAGAACAAAAACTATTACCCGAATTAGCCAAGAGATACGATCGCTTTCGTCCAGAAGTACCCTACGGTAAAGATAAAAAGAGTCGCATCGATTTTTTACTAACGGGAGACGATTCCCAACCGCCTATATATTTAGAAGTAAAAAGCGTTACTCTCTCCCAAGGTACAGTCGCCCTTTTCCCCGATACTGTAACTACTCGCGGGCAAAAACATTTACGAGAATTAATTGCATTAATTCCCTCAGCTAAACCAGTCATGCTCTATTTTATCAATCGGGGTGACTGCGATCGTTTTGCTCCAGGCGATCGCTACGATCCAGAATATGGCAAATTGTTAAGAGAAGCCATTACTGTTGGAGTGGAAATATTACCCTATCGTTTTGAAATTACCTCTCAAGGTGTACGTTTTTTGGGATTGGCAAAGTATTTTAGACAACAGCCTTAAAATCGATTGGGAAAGACAAGGAAGACCGGGCAGACAAGCGGTGCGTTCCTGGCGAGGTTTCCTCGCCATAGGAACGCGCACCAAGAGAGGAGGACAAGGGAGAAAATAAATTTTTTCCGATTCCTGAGTCTTTCAAAATTTATGTCTTCATAGAATTCACGTTTAACTATTCAATTCTTGTAGCAAAATAATAAGTAATAATTACTAGGGAATAAAGGGCAATGATTCGTTGGCTAATTAGTATAGTTTGTATTTGTTTATTATGGGCAATGGGTGTTAATCAAACCGCATTTGCTCAAACCTCTGCCAATATTACCGAAAAACAACTGCGACAAGGAGAAGCGATCGCCCAAAAAGCTTTCCAGGCAGCAGAACGAGGAGATTTAGCTCAAGCAGAAAAGTATTGGACGGAGTTAATCGAAGACTTTCCTGACAATCCTGCTGTATGGAGTAATCGGGGCAATATCCGTGTCAATGAAAATAAATTAGATGAAGCGATCGCTGATTTCGATCGATCTATTACCCTCGCTCCTCAATATAGCGATTCATACCTCAATCGAGGTATTGCCTATGAAGGTAAAAAAATGTGGCAAGATGCTTTAGCTGACTACAACCAAGCCTTAGAAATTAACCCTCAAGATGCTATGGCATATAATAACCGAGGCAATGCCAAAGCAGGAGCAGAAAGTTGGCAAGATGCTTTGACTGATTATCTCAAAGCCGTAGAACTCGAACCAGAATTTGCTCTTGCTCGCGCTAATGCTGCTTTAATGACCTATCAAGTTGGCGATCGTCAATCTGCACTTCAACAAATGCGTAACTTAGTACGTAAGTATCCTATGTTCCCCGATATGCGTGCAGCCCTCACTGCTGTACTCTGGGCAGAAGGAAAACAAGGAGATGCAGAAAGTAACTGGGTAGCAGCCGTAGGTATAGATAACCGTTATCAAAATTTAGATTGGGTTGCCCATGACCGCCGTTGGCCTCCTGCCATGGTAGAAGCACTCGAAAAGTTTTTAACTCTTAATTAGGGCTTGCTGAAAAAATTAGCTCGAGCATTTAACGCTATGTTAGCTATTAGCTATTAGCTATTAGCTTTTAGCTATTAGCTTTTAGCTTTTTAGGTTACAGCAACTAGGACACTGATTATGACAATCAAGGCTATTATTACCAATCCTCGGTTAGTACTCAACCAAAATTGAAAACCTCTAATCCCCCCATATTTAGGGGGAGAAAATTGCGACTCATCTACTAAAGGCAGAGATTTATCATGGAAAAGAGTACACGTCTTAGCATAAGGGCGTTGAGGAAAATTACAGCTATCATCTTCATGATACGTGCAGCGATCGCACAAATAAGTTGTATCTGTTGCTTGGTGAAGAGTAATACCAGGATGACCAAAAGCTTTTAATTGATTGCCACAGTGAGGGCAACTAACAGCTTGGGAATCAACAAGTCGATCGCAACGAGAACAAGTAGGCATAGTAGAGTTCGGAGTTCGGAGTTCGGAGTTATAATTTCTTCAATTTTATTTTGACACCTTTATCACCGTAATGAAGACTCCTGCATCTCTCTTGTTTCTGATTCCAGAGGTGTATGGGGTTTACGCCAAAAAACGATCGACTCATTTAAAGATTGAATTGTCGTTCCCGGATAATAAAATGCGAGGATTTGTGCTGCTGACCAACCTAAGTTTGCCAAATTATAAGAACCATATTGGCTTAAGCCTACTCCATGACCAAAACCACCACCAACAAAATTATAAGCAGTTAACTTTTTAGATTCATCGTAAACTGGTTCGAGATAAAAAAGAGTACTGCGGGGTGGTTCAAAAGCACTGCGAACTTCGTTTTTGGCTAATTCCACCATGCCTTTATCTGTTTTAACAGTAAGAGTAAGAATTCTACCAGAGGGCGATCGATCGAGCACTTCCATGCGCTCGATAGTAGTAAAGTTAGCTAGAGGATGTCTGGTTTTACGTAAATATTTGCGTAAATCTCGATTTAAATCTTCAATTGTTCTTTTTTTATTCCAGCGAAATGAACTTCTTCCTGTTTCATTAAATCCTTGCTCTAAACTAATAAACTGGCGAAAAGTCCGTTCATTTGCCAGAGAATAGCGAGATAAATCCCAAATAGAATAGGGGGAATCTACTACTGACTTGAGATAAGGACGTTCAGCCCCATTCCAAGTATCGCCAAAATAAGCTGTCACGCCACCAGTGGCAGAAGAATAAAGAGCATCTACCAATTCATTTTGATAAGTTAAAACCAAACCTTTAGTTTCGGCGATCGCTCGGTCTGTTTGTTCTGTTGCGCCACTCAAGCCTTTATATACCTGGCAATGAACTGTGGCACAGAGTTGATAATTATCTACCTGAAAACGACGAAGATTTCTGAGGGCATAAGTACGAGCAATAATAGTTTGGGCAGCGATCGCTTCAGGTGGTGCTACACTAGCAACAATTTCATAGGGAACTACTCCCCGTAAATAAGTTTCTAAAGGAACATTATTAACAAGAGTAAAACTACCATAGGCATTAGATTGTAACCGTAGGCTACCTCCATACACTCTAAAAGATTGGGGATTTTTTCCTTCTTTAACAGTTACTTTATTTTGAGCCGAACTAATTTCTAGCTCGTTAGCGTAGAAACGTTTGTCATTTACTATGACAACTACTCGAGGAATTTCTGAGAGGAGTTCTGTGTTTAAATAAGCATTGGTGTAACCATTAGCTTGCAGACTATGAAGTAACCAACGACGCACTAAAGGAGTAGGATAAACATCTCGTTTTGCCCATACTTGCCAACGTCCTGGTTGAGCGATTTCGACTTCAATACCCAGAGTTTTCCAGAGATTAGCACTATCTTCTGCAGTTTCAAAGGTAGCATGATCGCTAAGTACTAATCTTTCTGACAAAATAGGTTTAGTCAGGCTTTGCTTTTCTACTTTGAGTACAACTTTTTGGGTTTTTAGATTTTGTTTGGGTTGTTCCTTGGGTGTAACCTTTAGATTGAGATAATCTCCCGAACTACTGCTAACAGTTAGCTGTTGAACTGGTTTATCTTTGTCATCAATAGGTTTACCACCAAAACGCTGGATAATTCCTACTTGTAAATTGATTTCCTCTGCTTTAATTCCCTTAGCAAAAATAGTTTCTAAACCCAACAAAAAACCTAGCAACAAAAGTAGTACTCTTGCTCTTTTTTTATTAATCGAAAGACAGAAGAAACTCGCTCCCTGCGGAAACGAACTAATGTTCTTGGATACGACCTCTGAACCCAGATAATTCAAGATTTTTGTTTCCATCAAACTCTAGTTTACTTATTACTTATTACTCATTACCCATTACTTATTAACAAGTTAATCTTCCGTAGAATCTAAACTATCTAGATTAATGTTTTCGAGCAGAACTTCTCCATTCATCATTTTTTGAGCAGCTTCTAATAATACTTCTTCTACGTAAGGTTTAACGAAGTAGCCTTTTGCCCCTTTTTGAGCAGCAAGGTTACGCATTTTTTGCGCTCCACGGGAAGTCAGCATCGCTACGGGTAAGGAAGAGAGTTTTTCATCTTCTTGTAAATGAGATAATAACTCTAAACCATTCATTCTCGGCATTTCTATATCGCATAAAGCAATATCGCAAGTTAGTCCTCCTCGTAGTTTTTCCCAAGCTTCTTGACCATCGCGAGCTTGTTCTACTTGATAACCAGCTTTTCTAAAGGTCATAGATAATAGCTCTCTAACTGTAATTGAATCATCAATAATTAATACAGTTGGTTCTTTTTTGACAGTTACTACTGATGAATTATTTGACTCAGTAGCTTTTGATGAAGCTAATTGTTCTTTTTCAGCTTGTTCTGCCGATCTATTTAATTCGATCAAACTTTGGGCTACATCCATCAGGTCTTTTTCGGTATAGGGCTTAGTTAAATAAGCCTTAGCACCCAGATCGTTAGCTAATTTTCGATGTTTTTCTGCACCGCGAGAAGTGAGCATCGCTACAGGAATTTTAGCTAATTGTTTATCTTGTTGTAGATGGGAGAGTAGCTCTAAACCATTCATTCTCGGCATTTCTATATCGCAGAAAATCATGTTACAAGGTAAACCACCACGGAGCTTATTCCAAGCTTCTTGCCCATCACGGGCTTGTTCGACGCGGTAGCCTAGCTTATTAAAGCTAAGGGAAAGAAGTTCTCTGACAGTAATTGAATCATCCACGACTAAGACTAGAGGTTCTGCTTTCTCTTTCTCTGATTGTTCTTGACCAAAAATCAAGCCAGTTTGCCACATGGGTAAACCAATTTCGGTTGTTCTCTTACCCTGAGAAATTTCGATTAGCTCTAATACATCCCCTATGGGCATGATACTACCATCCCCTAGGACTGTAGCCCCTGCAATACCGGCAGGTTTGGGGACGGGTCCTTCAATTTGTTTAATAACTATTTCTTGTTCTCCAATCACTCGATCGACTTCGATCGCCAGCAAATTATCGGCACTACGGAGAATCACGATCGAAATGGTGTCGTCTTCTCGTTCATTTCCGTAGATGCTACTCGAGCGAATTCTACGGTTATAAGAAAGTAAATTACTCAGAGGCTGAAAAGTTAGAGTAGTATCTCGCCAAGGAATACTTCTGACTCCGTTGGCATTAGTTTGAATATCGCTAGGAGTATACTCTTTAGTATCTTCCACTCCATCGATCGCAAAAGCAATACGAGTGTTGTTGTAAACGCAGGTCAAGGCTTTACAAATACTCAGAACTAGAGGTAAACGAATAGTAAAAGTAGTACCTTTGCCAACTTCAGATTCAATACTGATAGTACCGCGGATTTTTTTTAGGTCGGTACTAACTACATCCATCCCCACTCCCCGACCGGAAAAATCGTCTGCTCGATCTTTAGTACTAAAACCAGGATGAAAGAGAAGATCGTAGACATCTTGTTCGGATAGATGTTGTGCATCTGCCCAGGTCAATAGATTTTTTTCTACCGCTTTGGCTTTGACTTTTTCTGGATCGATGCCTGCACCGTCATCGGAAACAGTCATTACTGTTTGATTACCTTGAATAAAAGCACGGATAGTGATGCGACCAACTACTGATTTACCCTTTTCTCTTCTTTCTTCTGGAGTTTCTATGCCGTGAGCGATCGCATTGTTGACCAGATGAGTCATGGGGTTATAAAGATGTTCGACAATCATTTTATCGATCAGAACATCTCTACCTTCTACCTGTAGTTCTGCTTGTTTTTTCAACTTACGAGAAATATCCCGCACAGCCCTGGGTAATCGGTCGGCAGTTTGACCGAAATTAATCATCCGTGAAGAGTTTATCCCTTCTTGCAGTTGTGTTGTAACTTGTCGTAGTGATTGAGTGATTTTATCGGTTTCGTCAACTACAAATTGAATATCAGAAGCAGATTCTCTTACCCGTACGATCAGTTCGATAATATCTTGGGACAGTAAATGGAATCCTGTAAATCGATCCATTTCCAATGCACCTAGTTCCTCATCTTCGGTTTGTTGTTGTACTGCCAGAAAACCCGATTGATTTCTCCGTGCAGAGGAAGAATTATTTTGTCGACTAGCAAGCAAAGCTCCTTCTAAAAGCGATCGCTCGTACAAGTCGTGCATTTTTCCTCCCAAGTCCCCAAGGGATTGAATATGACCATTCAGGTTGTCTAAAAATCGGCGTAAACGTTCTTGGTCTTCTTCTAAGCGATTGCGCTTAACCACTAGTTCTCCAATCTGATTATTAAGATTGTCTAGTTTTTTGACCGAGACCCGCATGGTCTGATCGAATACTTTGGTCGTTTTTGCTCTCGGATTAGATTGGCTAGATTGATGAATCTTAACTTTACTTTTTGGAATTGAAGAGGAAGATATGTCAGCTTTTTCTGAATCGTCTAAAAACTGCTCTAAAGTTGACAAATTTAACCCAGAATCATCTAAACTCGATTGAGCCAAGTTAGGTTCTAGAGAGATTTCTTCTGTCGTTGAATCGAGTAATCCTTCTAGTTCACCTAAAGAGTTGCTAGGATTGGCATCGTCTAAAATATCGTCTAATTCTGCCAAATTATTAGAGAAAGAGGGAACATTTAAGTCTAACAACTCTATTTCTCCCTCGTTTTTTAAATCATCTCCCACGATTGCTTCGGAATTTTCTGTTTCTGTCAGATTAAAACCTACTAAATCCTCTAAATCGATTAAGTCTCCTCGACTATGCTCCTCATCATCTTCTGCTAAATGTTCTTCCCCTAAAAGATCTGTATTGGCAACTGCCAATTCTGGTAATTCAGCTAATTCTGAGTCTAAACTGTCATGATTTTGGATAAAAGGCAGGAGGTCTTGAGTATCATCCTCCTCTAAATATAGATCTGACCATTCTAGCTGAGAAATATCGACGTTTTCTTCTAAATTGGAGTCATCTTCCTCCAAAAAATTATTTAGATCTTCTTCTATAGAAATATTATCTTCCCAAGAGTTATTAAAATCATTATCATTATTTTCTGGAAATGCTCGCTCGTTGCTTTTTTCCGTATCTTCAAATAAATCTAGTAGTGGTTCTTCCGAGTTGTTATTATTTCCTATAGGTTTATCTTGACCGCTCATAAGTTTTCCACTTGTCAATTTTGCTTAAGCTTAACCGATTCCAAATTATTATGAATTTTAATATTTACTTGAAAATAGAAGTACTTTTTGATTTTTCTAACTAGACAATTAATATCAAGATACACAGACAGACAGTATTATTTTAGTTTTTATAAAATTAGAGCGTCAATACCAAGATTTGGATCTGCCGAACTTAATTCGACATTCTTCTAGAGCGAATACATTTTTTTTATATACTCTAAATATCAGGTATGATTATCCCTACTGCAACTTTACTAGTATCTTGTCCAGATCGTCCAGGATTAGTAGCAAAAATTGCTAACTTTATTTACGCTAATGGTGGTAACATCATTCATGCCGATCAACATACAGATTTGACAACAAATTTATTTCTAACTCGTATTGAGTGGCAGCTAGAAGGGTTTAATTTGCCTCGCGAAGTTATCTCTACTGCTTTTGCTGCGATCGCCAAACCAATAGAAGCTCATTGGCAATTACATTTCTCTGATTCTACTCCTCGTCTCGCTATTTGGGTAACTAAGCAAAATCACTGTTTGTTAGATTTACTTTGGCGACAAAAAGCAGGAGAATTACCCGCTCAAATTCCTTTAATTATTAGTAATCATCCCAATTTACAGCATATTGCCCAACAGTTTAATATCGATTTTCATCACCTTTCCATCACTAAAGAAAATAAATTCGAGCAAGAGGCCAGACAATTAGAGCTATTAAAAGAATATAAAATCGATCTAGTAGTTTTGGCTAAGTATATGCAAATTCTTAGCGAGGATTTTGTCGTTCAATTTCCTAATATTATTAATATTCATCATTCATTTTTACCTGCTTTTGCTGGAGCAAATCCCTATCAGCGGGCTTATGAACGAGGAGTAAAAATTATTGGGGCAACGGCTCATTATGTTACCAAAGAT
Organism: Xenococcaceae cyanobacterium MO_188.B32; assembly: GCA_030065635.1. Classification (GTDB taxonomy): domain Bacteria; phylum Cyanobacteriota; class Cyanobacteriia; order Cyanobacteriales; family Xenococcaceae; genus JASJDJ01. The sequence goes on along the minus strand of JASJDJ010000035.1, from coordinate 16,091 downwards.
TTAGATGAAGGTCCAATTATCGAACAGGAAGTTACTCATATTAGTCATAGAGATACAGTCAAGGATTTAATTCGTAAAGGTAAAGATTTAGAAAGATTAGTTTTGGCTCGTGCAGTTAGACTGCATCTTCAAAATCGAGTTTTAGTTTACGGTAATCGAACCGTAGTTTTTAGTTAATCGATGATTATTTAAATAAAAATAATACATCTAATTGACTAGTAGATGGATCTGGCATTGTTGCTGTTGCTCCTATTCCTCGCAGAGAATTTAATACTGTCATTGCCTCTGGAGAAATATCCGTGCGCTCGGCAGGTAACCTATTAACAATAGGCATAATTCGATTCATATCGAGATAAAAATAACCCAAATTATTTTTAGGTAGCTTTTGAGCGATCGCTTTAAATTTATCGCTTTGATGGAGAGAATTACCAGTATAATTATTGACAAATTCAAATGGAGAAGTTCCTATAGTAAAAACTAAATAATTTTTATCTATCCAACCATGAGCTAACGAAAAGCTATTTTGAGGAATATACCATTCAGTAATTGTTTGTTTATTTGCTATTTTTTTTTGTTTTGATTTAATCCAAAAATTACTTTGTAAACTTTTTTTTAGCCGTGCAAGGGTTGCTTTGGCTTTATTCGGGTTGCTAGTTTCTATAATAATTGCTGACTCTAATCCTATTCCCAATTCTGGAATAATTTTTTTCTTTGTTGTCATTAAACTAAAAGCAAATTCGCCATTCATCCAACTAAAAAAGTCTCGATCGAGGTCGAGACCAGTTCCATAGCGAAAAGATAGTCTACTCATATTTAAAAATCGACGTAGATCGTTATCTGTTTCTAGTTGCTTGACTATAGTTGACCAAATTTGATTAATATTTCGACCATTTATTGTAGCGATAGTATTGGCGGGTAGTTTAGTTAAAATTTTATTGTCAGTGGATATAAAATTAGAGTTGTCATCTTCTGTTTTTAAGTTAGTAATTGATTGAAAATGTATTCCCTCTTTTTCTATACCAACTCCCATAACAACTGACTCTAATTGTTGTAAGTCAGCTAAGGTTGTTGCTGATATCTCTTGCTTAGCTATTTGCTCTATTAGGTAATTAAAATCGGTAAAATAAATCCGAGCTACTGGATTTGCTATAGTCAGTTCTTGGGATAAAACTTGCTTATTATATGGCTCTGAGGCTAAAGAACTTTCTCCTTTGTAAGTATCGATCGCTTTTTCCAAAGTTTGTCGCTCGTTACTAATAACCAATTTATTCCCTAACAAAGCCGAACTAATTATCTCATAATTTTTATTTTTTACTTCTGTAATAGTAATTCCTCGATACTTTTTTTCTTGCCAATCTTTCTCGGTTTTACGTCGTATTTTTTTGATAAAACCTAGGGCTTTCAGTTTATTTTTAATACCAATAACAATGAGAATATTTTCCTCTTCGTTATCTGATGATTGTTCTGGTAATATTGCCATCATTAATCCCCCTAACCAGGGTCGTACATCTTGTTGATAGTTGACGGCAGTAGAAACAGAAAATTCTTGTTTGAGATTTTCAATATTTTTTTGAATAAATTGTTCTGTCTCTGGTAAACCTAGCTGTTGTAATTGTGACCAATTTTGAGGTTCAGCAGAAATAAAACTAGTTACAATAGCTTCCTTAGGAATTATTTTGGCTCCTTCTATAGGTGTTAATGCTTTTCCTAGCCAGCCTGAAAAATTAATATACCAGCCACCGATCAGTAAGACAGTAGTTATACCTAGAAAAGACCAACAACCACAACCAAATTTGTTTGAACTCATATTAAATGTAGCTCGATACTTTATCTATTTAATAGAATAAGTAAGATATTACAGCCAAGGTGCGATCGTTATCACTGATATTTCTTAACTTTAACTATAAAAATAAATGTTAATTTCAAAAACCGATGAATAACTTCCAACTTATATTTTATGTTTGTTGCCTATTCCTTATTCCCTAATTAATAACACTGTCCCCACAATAAAACAATTTTATCGATCGCTTGACGCAACTTTTGACTAGATAGAGCGGAATTGTTAACTACAATACTAAATATTAAAGTTTCATCCTTAGGTAAATTCAAATATCCAGACAAACTCGCTACTCCAGAAAGAGAACCCGTTTTAGCTAAAATATTACCTCGTAAATTGCTATCTAAAAATCTTCTTTTTAAAGTACCATTGACTCCAGCGATAGCTAAAGAATTTAGATAACTTTCAAATACTGGAGTTGATGCCATTACATTTAAAGTCTGTACTAATGCTTCTGGCGTAATTAAATTATGGCGAGACAAACCAGAACCATCAATTAAACTGTAGCTATAAGAATCGATACCTAATTCGGATAAGACTATATCGATTACTCGCTCGATATCATCTATATTCAGTTTTTTAGCTATTATTTTTAATAAAGCTTCCGCATATAAATTATTGCTTTCTTGATTTATTGCTGTCAGTATTGTAGGTAAGGTTGGGGAGATAATAGTTGCTAATTTTGTTTCTGAAGGTTCTATCCGGGCTTCATTAACTACTAACCCGCGAGTAACTGTAATTCCTTCTAACAATAAAAGATGGCGTAAAGACTCTAAAAAATACTTAGCGGGATCGACTACTGCTAAATCCCAGATATCTTGCTGACGATCGAGCGCTAATTCACCATGCAATTTGAGGATAGGTTGACCTAAAACTCCATTAATTTCTACATCGTAAAGAGTGTCTTTTGCTACTGTAATAACTTTATTCTCTACTTGCCATTGTCTAGCAGCAATTTCATCTGACCAAATTAATTTTACTGGCTGCCCTAACTTTTGGGGCAATAATGTCAGAGTCACAGAATTATCATTCAAAATCAAACTGCTAACGGATGTAGCATAGTAGTTATATATATCCGACCATTCCCAACTCGGATTAATTGTTTGTTGGGCAAAGTAACTATTGTCAACTACTAATTGTTCTATATGTTTTATTCCCTTTTGCTTTAACTGTCGTACCAGATTTTGAAGACTTTCGGTGGATATAGTGGGGTCTCCTTTTCCTTTAACTGTTACTCTAGTTAAATTGGGAGGGTTGCCCCTACCATAAACGGGGGTATAAATGCGAAAATTTTCACCTAATTCTAGTAATGCTACAGCAGTAGTTAATAGCTTAGTATTGGAAGCTGGAATAAAATATTTATGGGCATTTAAACTATAAAGAATAGTTTGAGTATTGAGATTTTTAACTAAAATCCCCCAATTCGAGCGGACAAATTGGGGACTATTTATAATTGATTTAATCTTGCTGGCTATGGCTTGGGAACAAAATTTTTCTTTCTTTTCCTGACTTGGTTGAACATCAGGCTGAGATAATTTAGTTTCTGCATTAACTGGTAGAGATAAAAATGGCAACCATAGCCATAAACTTAGAAGAAATTTTAATGGTTTTAAATAACCCATTTTATTAGCAATAGTTAATTCTATTTAACTAGATAATTGTAGGTCGATCGATCAATATAATAAAGCTCAAGAGTCAACTATAGTTTAATCTATAATTAATTACCTTTCTTAATAAGAGCTTATAAGACAATATTTTCATAGTTCAATTCATTTTATATTTTATTCAAAAGTAATTAAATATGGCTCTCCTAGACTGGTTATAGTAAATAAGTAGTTAAAATACGCTTAACCTCTTGAATAGCAAGAAATTCAACCAAACAAAAAGTCTTTTTTATTAAAATTGCTTTTTTAAATTGCGAAAAGGCTTGCTCAAAAAGGCTTTTGGGGCTTATTTCTTACTAAATTATCATAGCTACTCTAGGAGAGCCATAATTCATATTGCCGAAGACGTTTATAGATTTTACCTTTAATAGACTAATATTTCTACTTTCCTGTTTGTATCTTGGCAGTAGGGGCGTTTCGCGAAACGCCCCTACAAGTATTATCTGTTGTATTTTTTTTTGATTGCTAATGTCTTTTTGCATAAAAAAAGCCCGATAAACAGGCTTTTTTCCAAAAAATATACTTTATCTGGCTACCACTTAAGGAGGTTAAACTGTTCCATATCGATGGTTTCACGGTTACGATAGATAGCCAAGATAATCGCTAAACCTACAGCTGCTTCTGCTGCTGCTACCGTAATTACAAAGACAGTAAATACTTGACCTTTAATTCCTGTGGGGTCCAAAAAATTAGAAAAGCCCATCAAGTTAAGATTAACCGCATTGAGCATTAGCTCGATCGACATAAGTACGCGCACGGCATTGCGACTGGTAATCAAACCATATATCCCAATGCAAAAAAGAGCAGCAGCTAAGACTAAAAAATATTGAAGTTGCACTTTACCTTCCTTTGTTTGAAACTAATAAACTCAATCTTTCGCGATCATTTTCGGAGTTGCTCATCTGAGTATGAATTACAAAGATAAGAATAGTTGAAAAAAAAATAACTACGAACTACGAACTACGAACTACGAACTACGAACTCAAATTAACTTTCTTCTCCAGACCCCCCCCCTAAAGATGCTAATTCTCTAGGACGTTCTGGTAAAGTCAGACTAGTAGTAATAGTTTCTTCCCTGGGCATAGCTTCGGGAATTAGATCGCGACGAGCCAAAATAATTGCTCCAACCATTGCCATTAATAACAAAACAGAAGCTAATTCAAAAGGCAACAAAAAGTCACTGAAAAAATGCTTACCAATTTCGACAATTGTATTCTCAATTACTGCTGGTGAAGTAGAATTAATCGACCATGGAGTTACCAAGATCATGGTTCCTAAAAGAGCAAATAAACCTCCGCAAACAACCCCTGTAGATAGATTACGAATCCATCGACCGGGAATATCCTTAAAATCTTCTCGTTTATTTACTAACATGATGGCAAACAAAATGAGGACGTTAACTGCACCAACATAAATTAGAATTTGGGCAGCAGCGACAAAATCAGCATTCAGTAATATATACAAACCAGAAATACTAATAAAAACTCCCCCAAGCAAAAAGGCAGAGTACACAATATTGGATAATAAGACAACTCCTAAGGCTGTAGCTAGCATCATCACTGCTAATATACCACCAGAGACTATTTGAACTCCTTCAGCTAAATTCACAATTTATTCTTTCCTCTCAGTTTTTCGATCGATTTAGGTATGAGCTAATTTTTGCATTAATTTAGGTATGAGCTAAAAGCTAAAAGCTCTTAGTTTTTGGCCTAGTCTAGTTATGACGTAGAGCAGTTAACTAATACCTCACACCTATTACCTATTCACTACTTGTTTCTTCTAAAATTTCTTCGGGACGTTTACCCGCACGCTTAGAGTCCGCAGGTAGATCGTGGGGGTCCATAACTCCTTTAGGTAAATAAGCCAACTCCCTCAAAGGCGTGACCATCGGGTCTTGAGTAACTTTGTAAGGCAAACGACCTAAAGCGACATTGTCGTAGTTGAGTTCGTGACGGTCATAAGAAGCCAACTCGTATTCTTCTGTCATTGATAGACAATTAGTCGGACAATATTCGACACAGTTACCACAGAAGATACAAACCCCAAAATCAATACTATAGTGTTTGAGTTTTTTCTTTTTCGCTTTTTTATCAAATTCCCAATCTACTACAGGTAGGTTGATGGGGCAGACGCGAACACAGACTTCACAAGAAATACATTTATCAAATTCATAGTGAATTCTACCCCGATAACGTTCGGAAGGGATTAGTTTTTCATAAGGATATTGGACAGTTATCGGTCGTCTCCGCATATGGTCGAAGGTAACAGACAATCCTTGACCAATATACTTAGCTGCTTGGACGCTTTCTTTAGCGTATTCTTGAACTTGTTTGAGTATTTTAAACATGGGTTTTTTGTTGGTTGTTAGTTATTGGTTTTTGCTCTAATCCGTTTATATACACTCTAAAGAAATTAAGTCTTAACCGCCAAAAGCCACGGGAAAAGCTAATTTCAAAGCTGCGGTGATCAAAAGATTAGCCAAAGACACTGGTAATAAAAATTTCCAACCCAAATTAAGTAATTGGTCGATACGAACACGGGGTACTGTCCAGCGCAATAAAATAGCTAGAAATACGAGGAAATAAGCTTTGAGTAAGGTCATGGTAATACCCAAAGCAGCCGTAATGACTTGTAGCCAGGGAGTAGTCGTGCTGACTTCTACCCAACCAGTCATATTTAACCATTCAGCTACATGGTCTAGAGGAACAATAAATTCCCAACCGCCCAAATAAAGGACAGCAAAAACTAAAGCAGAAAGAACCAAATTAACATAGGAACCGAGATAAAATAGGGCAAATTTCATGCCAGCATATTCAGTTTGATAACCTGCCACTATTTCTTCTTCTGCTTCAGGAAGATCGAAAGGAAGACGTTCGCATTCTGCCAAAGCAGCAATCCAAAAAATAATAAAACCGACTGGTTGTCGCCACACATTCCAACCGAGGATGCCATAGCCAGACTGTTGTTGCACGATATCGACAGTACTGAGACTATTAGACATCATCGCGATCGCCAGAACCGATAAAGCTAGAGGAATTTCGTAACTAATCGATTGGGCTGCTGCCCTTAAACCTCCAAGTAAAGAATACTTATTGTTCGAGGCATAACCTGCCATTAATAAACCGATAGGAGCAATACTAGAAAGGGCAATCCATAAGAAAATCCCTACATTTAAATCGGTAATTACTATATTTTGCCCAAAAGGAACTATTAAATAAGATAAAAAGACAGGAACTACTACCAGTACTGGTCCCATCGTAAAGAGCCATCGGTCTGCTTTAGCAGTCACCACATCTTCTTTAAATACCAGTTTGATTCCATCTGCTACTGGTTGCAAGACTCCTAGAGGACCGGCATATTCAGGACCAATACGCTGTTGGGCAGCAGCAGAAATTTTTCTTTCTAACCAGACGACAACTAGTACCCCTACTGTTGCACCAATAATCATCAATAACATGGGTAACGGTAGCCAAACAGCTCTGGCTACACCTGAAGGTAATCCTAACTCCTTAAGAGCTTCGATGAAACTTCCTTGTAGGTCAATTCCTGAATTCATATTTACTGAAAGTATTGAGTTAATGTAATTTTAACTTTAGTTTTATGCGTCGAATATACTCTATCCCCATAGGATATAGGTTAATTCGACTTTGTGAAGATTTTTTGACAATCTCAATGTTTAGTATATCGCTGTCTGGTGAGTAACTAGTTAAGTAAGCTGCTACGAAGCTAAATTACATTTCACTTACCATTACACTGCCCTCAGAATTCAAGAGCTTGTAAGCCCCTCCGCGAACTGCACTCACCGCATTCTGTGGTCAGGAAACAAACCTTCAAACCCTCTCTGTATCTACTCTGTCAGTCACTATAGTTAAATTAAATACTTAAGATAAGGTAAATTATTTAATAAGATAAATCAAACAATTCATAAAAGAAGTTAAAGATATTAAAACTCGACAATTAGAGTAGCTTAAGATGGGAGTGCACGAAAAAGACTTAAATAAACATTTTCATTCAAACTATTACCAGCGATTAAGTAATCTGTTTCACTGAGAGCATTTTAAGCAATAGCTACGGAGGGATTCCCTAAGTGGATATTTTTTAGGGATAAAAGATGCAACTTAATATACGTTAAGTTATCCACTAAGATATTTAATTATCATGTCTTTCAAGCTCTAGTCTTGCCATAATTATGGTAAAAAGTAACCTGCTTACAACTAGGGAAATCCGAAGAAACCAAGAGCTTTTTTTTGGTGTTATTTGGCTACAGCAGTTCTCATAACTCAATCTAGACTGCCTTGGGCAAAAGAAAATTGTTTGTCGTGTAAATATTGCCGAAACAAGCTCGGTAACAAGTTGAATAGCTGGTAAGGTTGTTTTTGTGTCTTCAATAAGGCTTATCAAGGAGAATTCATGACAGTAACGTTCGATCCAGCAGTTGCAAACAGCGAGCAGCTAACAAAAGCTAGAAAACAGCCTCACAAACTGGGAATTCCTAAAGAAATATACCCTAACGAACATCGTGTAGCAGCTACCCCAGAGACGGTCAAAAAGTTGCAGAAATTGGGATTTGAGGTTTTAATTGAATCTGGTGCAGGAATAGCAGCTAGTTTTTCGGATGATGCTTACCAAGAAGCAGGATGTCACATCGCTCCCAATGCTCATACTTTGTGGACAGAAGCAGATATAGTCTTGAAGGTTAGACCTCCTGAAGACCGAGAAATAGAACTGATCCCAGAAATGGGGAATACCCTCATTAGTTTTATTTGGCCAGCCCAAAATCAAGAACTTTTAGAAAAACTAGCATCCCGTAACGCCACAGTCTTAGCAATGGATGCAGTTCCCAGAATTAGTCGCGCTCAAAAAATGGATGCTCTTAGTTCTATGGCGAACATTGCTGGCTATCGGGCAGTAATTGAAGCTGCTAATAATTTTGGTCGCTTTTTTACGGGGCAAATTACCGCAGCAGGAAAAGTTCCCCCAGCTAAAGTATTAGTAATTGGGGCTGGAGTTGCTGGTTTAGCTGCTATTGGGGCTGCTAGAAGTTTGGGTGCAGTAGTAAGGGCTTTTGATACTCGTCCTGTGGTAAAAGAACAGGTAGAGAGTTTGGGTGCAGAATTCCTAGAACTAGAATTTGAAGAAGATGGTACTGGGCAAGGTGGTTACGCTAAAACGATGAGTAAGGAATTCATCGAAGCAGAGATGGCTTTGTTTAGCGAACAAGCAAAAGAAGTCGATATTATCATCACCACTGCTTTGATCCCAGGGAAACCCGCACCCAAATTGATTACTACCGCAATGGTTGAATCTATGAAAGAGGGTTCTGTCGTTGTCGACTTAGCGGCAGAACAGGGTGGTAATTGTGAAGTAACTAAGCCCAACGAAATTTATAAATATAAAGGTGTTACTATTATCGGCTTGACAGATTTACCCAGTCGCATGGCTGCCCAGTCTAGTCAACTATACGGCACTAACCTGTGGCATCTCCTCAAAGATATGGGTGGGGCTGAAGATTATAAAGTTGATTTTGAAGATGAAGTAGTTCGCGGTGCCCTAATCTTACACGAAGGTAAGGTAACTTGGCCTCCACCAAAACCAAGTAATCCTTCTCCTGCACCTGCTAAGTCTCAACCAGGCACGGTAAAAACTGTAGCTCAAACAGCAGAACAAAAATCCGATAGCAGCTTTTTCTGGTTGATTGTCGCTGGTTTGGCTTTAGTGGGAATCGGTATTGGTGCGCCTTCTTCTTTCTTATCTCACTTTACGGTCTTCGTTCTCGCCTGTTTTGTGGGTTGGCAAGTAATTTGGAATGTTACCCCTGCTTTGCATACGCCTTTGATGAGTGTGACTAATGCTATTAGTGGGATCATTATTATTGGTGGGATGTTGCAAATTGGCAGTGAACTTACTTCCCCCGCCACTATTCTGGGTGCGATCGCGATTTTAGTCGGCACAATTAATATTTCTGGTGGCTTCCTCGTTACTCAAAGAATGCTGAAAATGTTTCAGAAGTAGGGGCGAATGGCCATTAGCCCCTACTAATAAATAATCACTAATAACTAACCACTAAAATGTCTAATAATCTTGTAACAGTTGCTTATATTGCAGCTAGTGCTTTGTTTATCCTCAGCCTGGGAGGATTATCTAACCAGGAAAGTGCGCGGAAAGGAAATCTGTTTGGGATCGCTGGTATGGCGATCGCTTTTCTCGCTACTGCTCTTAGTTCCCGAGTGACAGAATATACTACTCTCATTGCCGTGATTGTTCCTGGAGCAATTATTGGGGCAATTTTGGCAGCTAGAGTAGCCATGACTTCGATGCCCGAACTGGTGGCAATGCTACATAGTTTTGTCGGTTTGGCTGCTGTTTTAGTCGGTTTATCGAATTATCTACAACCTGAATCCCATCTGGTGGGTGTAGAAGCAACTATCCACGAACTAGAGATCTTTATCGGTGTTTTTATTGGTGCAGTTACTTTTACTGGCTCGATTATTGCCTTCGGTAAATTAAAGGGACTCATTGGTAGTAAACCCTTATTACTTCCTGCCCGTCACCTGCTCAATATTGCCATGCTAGGAGGTTCTATCTTTTTGGGCTGGCAGTTTATGACAGGAGCTAATGGACTGCAATCCCTCTTAATTATGACCGCGATCGCTTGTGTTTTAGGTATTCACTTAGTAATGGCGATCGGTGGGGCGGATATGCCTGTAGTTATTTCTATGCTTAATAGCTATTCTGGTTGGGCTGCTGCTGCTGCTGGTTTTATGCTATCTAATGACTTGCTTATTATTACTGGAGCATTAGTAGGTAGTAGTGGGGCAATTCTCAGTTACATTATGTGTAATGCGATGAATCGCTCTTTTATTAGTGTAATTCTCGGTGGTTTTGGCGAAGGTACTAACTCATCTGCTGCTAAAGGAAGTCAAGCACCTCAAGGGGAAGCTACTCCAACTACTGTAGAAGAAACCGCCGAACTCCTTAGCAATGCCAAAAGCATAGTTATCGTTCCTGGTTATGGCATGGCAGTCGCCCAAGCGCAACACGCTGTATCCGATATTACTAAAATCTTACGCAAGCGGGGTAAAGAAGTCCGTTTTGGTATCCATCCAGTGGCAGGAAGAATGCCCGGACATATGAACGTACTATTAGCTGAAGCTAATGTACCTTACGATATTGTCTTGGAAATGGATGAAATTAATGAAGATTTCCCCGATACAGATGTTGTATTAGTAATTGGTGCTAACGATACAGTAAATCCTAGCGCATTAGACGACCCAGACAGTCCTATTGCGGGTATGCCCGTGATGGAAGTTTGGAAAGCAGAAAATGTAGTAGTAATGAAACGCAGTTTAGGTATTGGCTATGCAGGGGTAGATAATCCTTTGTTCTATATGGAAAATAACCAAATGCTTTTCGGCGATGCCAAACAAAATGTAAGTGCTATTCTCGCCAAGTTATCTGAATCTGGTGGCACGAAAGATATAACTAAAACAGAGAAAGTTTTAGTAAACGCTTAGAACTCGAACTAATAATACATCATTCATTACTATTGCAGCTTGTTTTGGGCAAGCTGTTTTTTATTTTTGTTCAGAAAAAAGATACAAAAAATATACAAAGAGGAGTTGCAGGAGCGTCCATCCTGCAAAGCTCTGACCCAAAGAAAAATTAACTGTTAACTGTTGTTCATTGTTAACTGTTCACTGATGAATTTTTAGGTTATGGAAGTTTCGATCGATATTTCAATCGTGATGGGCATATTGAGATTAGAAAAATATATTTAAACTTATAAGTATTTATGCTAATTAATTATCTACAGGATAGTTCTTTTGTAAGAACTAATATTTATAACCGACAAATTGTTGCCTCAGTAAAAGCAGTACCAGATCGACCAGAGCAAAAAATATTCACCCCAAAATTATGGGTTATTAGTACTACTAGCTTATTGATTATTATCGTTGGTTTATCGATCTACAGTAAATGGAAATTTAATAAAATGCTCAAAACTATTCAATATGAGCAGTTTAAAGTTAAAAATTTACATAAAAGACTAAAATTAGCTCTTGAAACAATACATCAATGGGAAGCTAATCCAGACTTAGTTCACTCCAGGGATTTTAATCTTGATTACCTGAGAATGCGTATGGAAGAGAAACATTTCCATAATACTATCCTCAATCAGGTCAAGATAAAAGTAAAGCAATTTATTAGCACCGCACTGCGAATATGTTCATCTCAAGATAAACTAATGGGAATCGCTAACCAAAACGGTTGTACGGTTGATGAAATATTTGATATTACCTACGAAACAAAGATAGAAAAAAAAGTTACGCGCAGAGTATTATTTCGGATTCAAATCAAATTACAAAAATTACCATCACAATCTACTTCTGAAACGATCGCGCAAATTATTAAATGTCTGGAAACTTTTCTCTCTCCTGAAGGCATTGATGAGAATTGGCAGCCAGCAATTCAAGGTTATTTAGTTTCCATAAGTTGGAATCAACAGTGTAAGCCGACTCCTTTACTGTTGCTAGAACAAAACAACGAAGGTATGAATGTTAGTTTCTCTCATAAACAGAATATCAAAAAATAACTATCAATTCTGATAAATTAGAATACAGAGTCTATTAACACAATTAACAATAAAGTCAATGGTGCAATTTTTACTTACTTGGCTAGCAAGTGCTATCTCGTTGTTAATTACAGCTTGGATTGTGCCTGGATTGGCTATTAGCGGTTTTACTGCTGCTGCTGTGGGTGCAATTGTCTTGGGGTTAGTAAATGCGATCGTTAAACCAATTTTAGTGCTGTTTACTTTACCTTTAACGATTTTAACTTTAGGATTATTTTTATTGGTAGTCAATGCGATCGCTCTTGGTTTGGTAGGCTATCTTACTCCTGGTTTTACTGTCAGTGGTTTTTTTCCTGCCGTTTTCGGCTCGATCGTCCTTTCGTTTGTGTCGGGTTTGGTTAATCAATTTTTCCCTATAGATGAACGACAAGATTATTAGAATAGGAGTCAGGAATCAGAATTAACTGTTTTTATCCGTAGGTAGGGCTTGCTAGTTTATTTGATTTTGTGAGAATTATCTTAAGTTTGTCGATCGAACCCTAAATAGCCTCTAGGAGTAATCATCCAGTTGGCATAATTGCGGGTATTACTATTGCCGATAATAACTGTAGTGAGCATATCGATCGAACTATCCAACATTTTTTCTAAAGTAGTAATATCGATCTGTTCCTCTTGGCGATAGGCAGAATGAACTATGGCGACGGGAGTATGGGGATGACGATGTTGTAAAAAGATTTCTCGGGCAATAATAATTTGTTGGGTACGTTTTTGCGATCGAGGATTATAAATTGCGGTAACAAAATCACCTATCGCAGCAGCCTCTAAACGTTTCTTAATCACATTCCAGGGAGTTAATAAGTCACTTAAACTAATAGCACAAAAATCGTGCATTAAAGGCGCACCTACTCTGGCAGCAGCAGCTTGGATAGCTGAAATCCCAGGAAAAACTTGTACTTGAGGAGTCTTTCCATCCCAATTATTTGTTTGTAATTCTTCTAGCACTAACCCAGCCATACCATAAATACCGCAGTCACCAGAAGAAACTACCGCTACAGTTAAACCCCATTGGGCTAATTCTATTGCTCTTTGCGCCCTTTGCCTTTCTTGAGTGATGGCTAAAGATTCGATAATTTGCCCTGGGCGAAATAAGGATTTAATCAAGTCAGTGTAGAGAGAATAACCGATAACAGCATCCGCTTCTGTAATAGCAGTTTTAGCAGCAGGAGTTATTTGCTCGATGTTACCAGGACCAATACCGACTAAATATAGCTTACCAATACGCCCTGTATATTCTCTTGCTGATTGTGCAACTGCAACTGTAACTGCACCAGGTTCATTGGCTAGTTTAAATATCTGTTTGGGTACTAGTAAGGCATCTGTGAGATAACAATTTTGAATTTTGCGAGGCAGTCCGTTGGGCGGGTTCCCAAGGGGCTGTGACTCGAATTTAGTTCGAGTCCCTGAAAGCCCCGCCGACTTAAAGGAACTGCCGAGGGCGAATTCTGAATTTTTAATTGCCCATATTGCTGCTGCTTCCGCCACACTGGGAGTACCTACTTCTCGATCGACTACCTTAGAGGGTGTTGGTACTTCAATTTGTTTCAACACTTCAGCAGAGAAAGTTCTTAGCGGTAAATTCCAACTGTTACATAATTCTAAAATGCCTCTTTCATCAGCTTTAAGATCGATAGTGGCAATTCCCGCGATCGCTTCTGTAGCTAGATGATATCTTTGACAAATAGTAGTTATTGCTTTTTCAATTAATTTTTTAGATGTTCCTCTTTCACAACCAATTCCTACCCACAATACTCTGGGATGCCATTGGACTTTAGGTAAATTTGAGTCGGGATTAAAACGCCTTTTAGTCGGGCTAATCCAGATACGGGCTTTAGGGGTAATAGATTCTGAAGATTCAGCAAACCCAAAATAAAAAGGGTGTCGATCTGGTAAGTGTTCTTGCCACAAGGTTGAACCCACTTCTTGAATTACCTCTACACTTTCTCCACGGGCGATTGTACCCATTACCCCTGTCCAATTTCCTTCTCCTTTACGCCAACCATAAGGAACACCTAATATATCGATCGCAGGTAGTCCTAAACTGCTACACGCCCCTGTAATTACAGGTGTCGCGCCAATTTGCTGGGCGATTAATTGGGCTAGTTTATCTGCACCGCCTTGATGTCCGCTACAAAGACTAATCACAAAGCGTCCTTCTGCGTCGATAACTACTACAGCAGGATCGCGAGATTTATCTTGCAGTAAGGGAGCAATAAGCCTGATTACTGCCCCAGTAGCCAAACAAAAAATAAAAGCTTTATGTTTATCCCAGATCGAAGTTAGGTGTTTTCTGGTAGACTCATGGTATTGTAGGGCTTCTTCTGTCCAATTTACAGATTTTGGTAAATGTAGGGTTGCTTTGATACTTTGAGCTAGAGGTTGCAGAATTTTAGCACCTTGAGGAGTAGTGGCGATCGCAGCAATAGGTTGGAATTGAGAAAAATGATTGTTGTTCACAGATTGATAAATAACTTTCTTCTTCTACCTGGACAGTTACGGTATTTTTTACAATTCAGTTTAAATTTGGAAGGATTTTTGGTTTGGAAGTCCGTTGACAAAAGTGATATTGCATCAACTTGCGACGAATAATCATATCTATACACTAGAAATTCTTCATCGTCAAAAGAGCGAATTAATAATATTGGTGCTCTATCATCATCTATTTCTTCTACTCCCTGAATCTCAGCAAGGTTCTTTTCATGCTTGATTACTTCTCCCTTAGAAGCTGATAGACCATTTAATCCAGCAGTGCCCCACAAACCTAAAAAACCCCCTACAATACCAAGAAAATCTACTCCTGCGGCTCCTGCTGCGGCTCCTGCGAATGCTCCTCCAGTTGCTCCAACGGCACCTAAAATTAAAGCGGCGATAATAAATTTTTCTTTTACAATTTTATTTTTGGCGGATTTTAATTGTTGCTTTAACTCTTTTATTTCTTCTCGTGAAATAGGTTTTCTAGGCTTAAGGTACTTCTTCCAAATAGGTTTTCTAGGCTTAAGGTACTTCTTCCACATGTTGCTAAAAGTAATGGTTTCGTCTAGCTATATTATTAGGACTGAAACTGTCTGTATATGCACCCTGGATAGTATAAAAAACATAAAACTCCGCTATCGGGGTCAAACTAACGAAACCAGAAATGGTAGAGAGCGAAAATTAAATTCAGCGTTTACCTGAACTGGGTAAATGGTTTGTCAATATTTTGTTTAGGGGGATTAACAAAATTTACGCGATCGCATAGTAAAAATCACCATATAGTATTAACTTTACTAGCAGCTATTTTTGAATCCCGACTGATTAAAGGCAAACCTAAATGTACTGCCGTAGCTGCAATAATACGATCTGGTAGATCGGGAACGCTATACCTTGGAATAGTTGCTAAAGCTTCCACTACTCCAGTGGTCAACTCACATACAATCATCCCTGTATTACCAAGCATCAATTCGCGATCGAGTTGAGTTTTTAATTGGGAAGGAATGCGCCCTTTCTCCTGTAGATAGATGATTTCTACCAAGCAAATAGTTGGAATGTAAATGATGATTTCACCGCGATCGCATAGATCGAATAATTGATTAGCTGCAATGCTTAAACGGGGACTATCTTCCAAATACCAAATTAAAGCATGGGTATCGGTTACGACATCAGACATCAAATGTCCTCACGAGGAAAGTTACTGCTCATTTCTGCTTTCACTTCGGCAAGATCTGCTTCACTGATATCTATTCCTTTCCAGATTCCTCTCAAAGATTTACGGGGTTGTGAAGGTGCAACAACGAAATCTCGTTTAAGCTGAGGAGTTATTTGTTCGATTAAACGTATTCGATCCAAAGGAGAAAGTTGCTTGGCTAAATTTAAAACTTCCTCTAAGGTTACAAAATCAGCCATTTTTGTGAAATTTATAGCTCATAAATAAATATTAGCGCGATCTAAGTTAGAATTTAAGCAATCTCCTAGAAAAGCTAAAGTC
>JASJDJ010000197.1 GCA_030065635.1 Xenococcaceae cyanobacterium MO_188.B32 | reverse complement strand
TATATCAATACTTTAACCTCAAAATAGCTAAATCCTTAATATATCTGGGTTTCAGACGAATTTACCTCGACGAGGTAAATTCGGCGTCTGGTGAGGCTTTCACCCCTTTTTGAGCGGGAAAATTATCAAAGTCCCGTTAGGATGAGGCTGTTATTTGGTGCGCGACCAATAGTGGTTAAGTCACCCTTCAGTACGAACTCTCGAACAAGAGCATTATCCTTATGAATTTTTAGCTTAGCCAAGGATACAGACGATTTACTAAGGTTTATTGTAACCAACACTATCTGAACGGAGTAAATCTTGTCAACTGAAACTATCAATAATCAAGGATTTACAGCGAAAGGAAATTGATTATTTTCACAATTTGGAAGGTTTCTAAACTAGAAGAGATTAAATAGAGATCGAGAATGCTATGAAGGGATCATTACCTCAGTGCTGATAATGATAATAAATTGAGAATCTGGCAATAAAGCAACTAATTCATCGATCGATATTGCCAAAGTTTAATGGTGCTATCTTTCCCACCACTAACTAATAAATTTTCTTGTTCACCGATCGCTAATGCTAAAACCCAATTATGATGTTGCGGGAGGGTAGTTATTAATTTAGCTTTTTTAATGCTCCACACTTTAATTGTATTATCGATCGAGCCACTAAATACAGTTTCAGAATCTTTACTAACAGCTACAGTTACAACTCGATCTTGATGACCTTCAAAAGTTGTAATTAACTCACCGCTTTCTAATTCCCAAACTTTAACAGTTTTATCCCAACTAGCACTAACTAAATATCGACCATCGGGACTAATTGCGATCGCTCTGATTGCATCTTGATGTCCTTGAAGCGATTTTAACAGGGTTCTATTTTTAACATCCCAGATTTTGACAATTTTATCTTTACCAGCACTAGCAAATACTCGACCATCAGGACTGAATGCTAGAGCATAAACCACCGTATCATGAGAAAAGATAATTGCATTTGCTTCGCCAGTTGTCAAATTCCAAATTCTAATGCTTTCATCTTCGCTACAACTAACTAAAGTTTGACCGTCGGGACTTATAGCTAACGACCAAATACTAGCAGAATGACCCTGTAATTGCTTTTCTAAATTGCTATTTTGTCGATTCCAAACATTGATATTACCATCCCCATCTCCAGAAATTAATTGATTAGTTTGAGGAATAAAAACCAAAGCACGAATTACATTTTCATGTTCGCCTAATATTTTTGTAATGTCTCCAGTTTGGCGATTAAACAATTCGATCGTGCCCCGATTATTACCACTGGCAATAACTTCTCCATCAGGTGAAATTGCTAAAGACCATACTTCGCCTGAGGAAGTAATTTGCATATTTTTAACTGGCTCGATCTCAAATTTAGGTTTGTCTGGTGCTTGTTTTGGTCTTCTTGTGATGTTTACCATGATGTCCACCATGCTGTTCACCATGAGAAGGGCTGTTAAAGACATTCCTCCCAACATCAAACCCCCATATTTTAAGAACTTTCTTCTCGAACTCTTTTTCTGCTGTTGAGGCGCGACGGGGAGGATTTTCGTGGCTGGTGTATTGTTTGGCTCGCTAATTCCTGCTAAACTCGACCAAGTTGGCAGGCTCATACCTGGATTTTGGACGATAATTGGTTGCCAACTCGCACCTGGATATTTTCTATCTAATCCTTGTAATCTTTCTCGCGCTTCTCTGACAGCTAAATAAAAATGTTTACCACTAGCAAAATCAGTTAAAAAATATTTCAAAAATTGCTGTGCTACGCGATCGGGTACTTGTTCGCGCATTATGATAATTTGTGGTAAATTAAGTTGCTCTAAAAAATTTGCTAAACCCAAGCCATCACAAGAATTAAAAATAGCTATTTTTAACCCCCCTCGATAGACTGCTTTTTTTAAAGCAAAAGATAATTCTTCTAAACTGAGACTATCTTCCGGGTTAATATAAATTCGACCTGTTTCCCACTCGGTTTGGCTATGTCCAGCAAAAAATAAAATATCCCATTTGCGATCCCATAATTGTTCGCTAATTTCTTCTCGTTTTGGTTCGCATAAAAAAGTCAACTCGGCATTAGTTAATGTATTAGTTAATATTTGCTTATCTTCTGCGATATTAATACCCCTGCTATCGCCTAAAATCCCTAAGACGGAAATACCCCGTTCTTCTAGGGTAGTGCGAGTAGTGACTATTTTCTCGTAGTTGTTAGGGGCTAAAGCTATTTCGGCATAAGGATATTTTTCTAATAACTCCCATAAATGCCAAGGTAATTTACGTAGTTGTTGGTCAGTAGTGCGAATTAAAATTCTGATTGTTTCATTAGGAACAATTTTTTCGATAAATTTACGCCAAATAGGTTGAAATTGAGGCGAATTTAACCAATCATTTAGTTGTTGTTTTAATCGATCGACCAGACGACGAGATTCAGCCAGATGTTTTTGAATCGAACCATCATAAGTGATTTTTTTGGCACTAATACGGCTAGTCGAATTAAGGCTGCGGTAATTATATTGCCACAAATTGTATGTTTCTTGTAGTTGTGGTGCTGGAGGTAAATTACCAGATATTTCTACTTCTCTTGTGTTTGCTTCTGGAGCAATAGCTAGGTTAACTTGCAATCCTAGCTGTAAATTTCCGTCTAGTTTTAGTTCTACTACTTTGCTCATCTTTTTCTTCGGCGTGGAGACTCTCGCTTTCAGCGACGAGAGGAAATGTCGTCCTTTAACTAGTGGTTTTTACCTGTATTATCTGGCCCTATTGAAATTACTCTACCACCTTCAACCCCAGAATTTCTAAATGCGGGTGTGACGCTAGGAGTTTCTAACAATTCTGCTGCCATTTGCCAACCTGCTTCAAATATTTCTTGAAACCAATTTTCTAAATTAATTATCGTTTTGGCGCGAGATTGTACGGGGACATTTTTAGGTTCAGAAATAATTTTGACCGAGAGGGGTGGCGTAGGGGAGCCGTCGGTTTGGCGACGTATTTCCTCGCCATACCCAATCGAGGTGTTGCTCCCATCCTTTTTTTCCTCAAACGTTTGTTTAATTTTGTCTTTCAAACTAGCAGCTCACCGTTCGCTCGCCCTTTCTGAGCCCTTCAGAATTATAATGACGAAAAGCTTACGGCATAAGGGTTTAAGAAGATGTAGAGGAGGTAAGCCAGAGGGAATTTAGTTCATGCGATCGCCTAAAATTGTCTCTCTATCTCCTGTTAAACGGCTGAAAGCCTTGTACAGAGGCTTATTGCTCTCATTTATTAACCAACTCCATTTAAAAATAAGCGAACGGTGAGTAGCAGGGGGTGATATAGGGTCGGCATCAGTAGCTAAAATCCCCATTACAGCTAGAGATTGACGAATTTGCTCGCCCATAGCTGGAGACGATTGGATTAATTGCTCTACTAGTGCAGCGCGGTGGAAATAACCCACCAGTTATAAAATATTCAAAGCTTTACCCATCAATACTTCTGACTTCTGACTTCTGACTTCCGCGTAGCGGCACTAGCGCCATTTCTGCTTCGTCTAAATCATCTAAAACGTAACCTGCTGCTAGTAACTCTAATTCATCGGAATTAAATGTAGTCATTGTCATAATTTCTCCTTGGTTAGTTATCCTTATTGTTTTCTAGTAAAAGTTTCTTGAGTCTGACAAATGCCAATCCGAGAATTTTCTTTTTTTTAGTGATCCGCTTTCTCCTCAACAAGCGTATTAATAACAGAACTAAAAAAGAGGATTCAATCAATGACTAATCCAACTACTTTCTCAGCTTTGAATCAGGCGATCGCAACTTCTCAAGAATTACTAACTACCTACGCTTTCAGCGACGAACTTTTAGGGGATTTGACTACTGCTTTTGGCTCTGAATATAATCGCGATGCAGCAGAAGACTTAGTTACACAATGGCAAACAGAGGACTTTAATTCTTTTCCCGAAATTGAAATTCGCAACTCCGCAGAAATTAACGGTGCTAATGGTGCTTACTCAGTAGATACTAATAAAATTTACATCGCAGAAGAATATTTACTGACTAATGCGGATAATATTAACGCTGTTTCCGATTTAGTTTTAGAAGAATACGGACATTATGTGGATGCTCAAATTAATCCTGTAGATGCTTTTGGTGATGAAGGTGATATTTTCGCTGGTTTGGTTCAAGGTCAATCTTTCACCGATGAGCAATTGCAACAGTTGAAACTAGAGAACGATCGAGCTGTTGTTGCTATTGATGGGTCAGAAATCAGCATAGAACAAAATAATGGGATTAATGTGGAAGCAAATATTGGTTTTCAACTTGATGGTGATACTGACTTACAGGAGGCAGTAGTGCTGACATTCTCACCGGAGGCGATGGTGCTGACAGCCTCACAGGAAGTAGTGGTGCTGATATCCTCACAGGGGGCAGTGGTGCTGATATCCTCACAGGGGGCAGTGGTGATGACAGCCTAATAGGAGGCAGTGGTGCTGACAGCCTCACAGGAGGTAGTGGTGCTGATAAATTTGTCTTCAATTCTCCCCCAGAAGGTGACGATGTCTTCGATATCATTGAAGATTTCGTTATCTCGCAAGCAGATAAAGTAATAATTGGCAGTTCTTTTGGTGCAGGTTCTACTAGCCAGTTTGATTTCGACTCTGCCAGTGGTGCTTTATCCTTCAACGGACAGCAATTTGCTACAGTAATTGCCGATGGGAATTTTAGTCTTGCTGTCGATCTTATTCTGGAGTAAAAACCAAAGCACACTGCTTTTTTCTCTCTTCAAATAATTAATCTGTGTAGTCAATCATACTTTCTCTTACCTTAGAGGAGGTATGATTTTTTATCTTTAAGATGAAAATTTCTACATTAAAATGAATTCTGGCTTAATATGCGATCGCGACGGAGATCGGTTTTCTAGAAAACAAAGAGGTGAATAGAGATCGCACTTCTCAAACAGGAGGCGATCTTTTTTTAGAGTTAAAAGGGCGATTGAGGATTACTAGAACACCGATTCAGTAATACCAAAAACTACTTTTTTGGATATTCAGACAACGAAATCTCGGCAAATGATGAACTCCCGTAATCCCAGATCTGGACTGGATTCTGAATACTGAATCGGTGTTCTAGGGTGATCGTTTATCTGGGGTTGAAAAGGGCGATCGCTAAATCCTCGTAGATTAGTTTGGGTTAGTTTAATCAAGCGATCGCTTTTAATTTTCACTTTAGGCAGTACCAGAGAATTTTACTGACCGAGAATGCGATCGCCTAGAGTTAGTTTTCCTTCTGATTAGCTTCTTTCAAGATACGCTCTTGTTCTTCTAAAGGCGTTTGAGCGGGAACAGTTATTGCATTGGGACGAGGACGACTAGCAAACTCTTTCCAAGCCTCTTCATCTTCTCTATTTTCTAAAACATATTTTCTCAATTTATGTAATGGCATTTTTTTAAAGTTCAACAATTTCATACCTCCATTTACCATCATTAAAAATTGTTATTTCAATAGTTTCTTGTTCCCCTGCAATGATAAATATTTCTTCTCTATCTACATCATATCTAAATAGATAAATTGGTCGATAAAAATTAGATAAGTATTGGCAGATAATCATTGCTTGTCGCATTTGATTGACTGTTGGCAATATTGTCTCCTATTTTAGTTTTTTAGTCTTTTATTTTATAACTAGGGTGAAAAATATTGATTTGTTGTTTGAGGTTAAGAAGGCGAACTGCTTGCAGCAGCGCTTCGCTCCCGTTGTTTCGGGGTTGAAGGGTGATGGGGAATAATTGAGGCGATCCCGAAGGGATCTGCTTCGCAGCACGTTTATTGAAAAGGTTTAGGGCTATTTTTGTGAAACAATGATGTATTGACAATGTAAATACGAAATGCCCTATCATAGAGAAGATGGATCGACAATTCATCCTCAATGGTATTACTTTTATCTGGAATGACGACAAGGCAAAGCAAAATCCATTTAAACATAAGGGGATTACATTTGAGCAAGCAGTCGAAGCCTTTTTCGATCCCTTTTTAGTAGTAGTCGATGCCAGTCGTAATGATGAAGCCAGAGATGCCATTATCGGAATGGATCGGCAAAATTATCTCTTGTTCGTCGTTCATATTCAACAAAATAATGAGGTTTAATGCGATCGTGATTAAGATTAATTACTTAAAAACAATCTTTAAAATTACCAGTTTAATAATTTTGTCTACAAATATATCTGCTTGTTCTCAACTCAAAGATAAACAAGTAATCCAACCAGAAATAAATCAATCTCAAACCCCTTTAGCTATAACAAATAGTAGTGAACAATCAACATGGAACAATATAGAGATTCAAACTATTTCGGGTCATAATGATACTATTTGGTCGGTAGCCATCAATCCCCAGGAAAATTTAATTGCTACTGCTAGCGAAGATAATAATATTAAACTTTGGAACGCTCAAACAGGAGAATTAGTTAACACTTTAACAGGACATACTAAAGGAGTTTTATCCGTTAGTTTCAGTCCCGATGGAGAACGACTAGCTAGCAGTAGTAAAGAAGGAGTGATTAAAATTTGGCAAGTAGCAACAGGAGAAAATATTCGCACTATTAATGCTAGTGAAAAAGCCGTAAGGTCTGTAGTTTATACTCCCGATGGCAAGAAAATAGTTAATAGTGATTGGGCTAATAATATTAAAATTTGGGATGCTAAAACAGGTGAATTAATTAAAACTTTAACTGGACATACTAAAGGAGTTTTTGCTATTGCTGTTAGTCCCGACAATAAAACAATAGCTAGCGTTAGTAAAGATAAAACTATTAAAATTTGGGATTTAAAAACGGGAAATTTAATTCACTCAATTTTAGGACATGATGATAATATTAGAACCGTTGCTTTCAGCCCAGATAGTAAGATGATTGCTACTGGAAGCGTAGATAAAACTATCAAACTGTGGCAGGTAGAAACGGGAGCTTTAATTAATACTTTATCAGATAGTTCTAAGTATATTAATTCAGTTGCTTTTAATTCCGATGGTACAACTTTAGTTAGTGCTGATGAAGATACAACAATTAAATTATGGGATATCAATGAGGGTAAAGTAATTCGTACCTTATCGGGAAGTAGTGCAGGAGTAAATTCGGCTATTTTCACAAAGGGCGATCGCACTATAATTAGCGGTAGTGCTGCTGGCGATAATAAGTTGAGAATTTGGACAAATAATTAATATTGCCAAAGTCGAATAGTACTATCTTTTCCCCCACTAACTAATAAATTTTCTCGATCGCTGGTAGCTAATGCTAAAACCCAATTATGATGTTGGTAAAGGGTAGTTATTAATTCAGCATTTTTAATGCTCCATACTTTAATCGTATTATCGATCGAGCCACTAAATATAATTCCAGAATCTTTACTGACAGCTACAGTTACTACTCGATCTTTATGTCCTTCAAGAGTGCTAATTAACTTTCCGCTTGTCAGTTCCCAAATCTTAACAGTTTTATCCCAACTACCACTAACTAAATATTTGCCATCGGGAGTAATAGCGATCGATCTTACTGCATTTTGATGTCCCAAAAGAGATTTTAACAGTTTACCATTGTTAGCGTCCCAAATCTTTATTTTGTTATCTGCACTACTGCTAGCAAACATTTGACCATCGGGAGTAAAAGCAAGAGAAAATACTCTAGCAGAATGGGTGAATGAAATATTAGTTTGTTCTCCAGTTTTTAAATCCCAAATTCTAACGGTTTTATCTTCACCGCTACTAACTAAAGTTTGACCGTCTGGACTAATAGCCAGGGACCAAACACTACCAAGATGACCTGCTAATTGCTGTTCTAATTTGCTCGTTTCCAAGTTCCAAATTTTAATAATACCATCGCCATCTCCGACAATTAAGTTGTTAGTTTCAGGTCTAAAAACTAAAGAACGAATAACATTTTCATGTTTTCCCAAACTATTTTTTATTTGTCCCGTGTTACGATCGTAAATATCGATACTGCCATTATTACTTCCGCTAGCTATAATTTTTCCCTTGGGAGAAATTGCTAAAGACCATACTTCTCCTGATGAATTGATTTGAATATTTTTAATGAGATCGATTTTTGGCGATTTAAATAAATCTAATATTTCTGTTCCGATCGTGGTTAAAGCTATCATCGCCACCGTAATCCCTGCATATTTTAATACGTTTCTTCTCGGTAGCGGTTTTTTCTTTTGAGAAATATTTGATACTGCTTCATTATGATTAACTTTAAACGGTTTTGGCGCTACTGGATTGCTTGGCGATGAATCTTCGGGAACTACAGTAGATGCATTGCCGACAACAGAGTTATAGATACCATTTTCTACTATAAAGGGACTTGGCTCATTTTCTTCCACAGCTTCTTTGCCTAAAGAAGCTGACCGAGTTTTTGTAATGTCGAACGCCTTTTTCACCCAAGTAGTTTGGTTATTCTCGGAGAAATAATCTCTTTCTAGAAGGGACTCCGAAGCGCTATTTGCCAGTTGAGTTGGGTGCAACGATTCTATTTTGTGCTTTTCTTCTTCGTTGATGTGATTTGTTTTCTTAATTATTTGGGAGTCTTTCTGCAATTTCCTGATTGCCTCTAAAGCTTCAACTGCCGAGTAGTAGCGTTCCTTGTGATAGTAACGCACCATTTTTCTAAGAATTGCATTGAACTCAATACTAATTGATGTTTGTTCTGGTAAAACTATTTCCCCTTCAGCGTCTCTGTGGAAATCATCAGGATGTAAACCTGTCAGAGCCTTAATAGCGATTACTCCTACTGCATAAACATCGCTGCTTAGTTGAGGATGTCCATATCTTTGCTCGGCAGGCATATAATCAGGAGAGCCAATCGCCATCGTTGTTCTAGTCTTTCCTTGTTTATTGAGAATTTCCGTAACCGCTAATTCTTTAATTGCCCCAAAGTCAATCAGAACAATTTTGTTGTCACTAGCCCGACGCATTAAATTTGAAGGCTTTAAATCTCGATGAATGATTGGCTGGGGTCGATGGTGGAGAAAAGCTAAGGGCAAGAGAATCTCTTCGAGTAATTTAATTACCGCCGATTCTGACCACGGCTGTCCCTCAACAATTTCCTGAGAAAGTTCGTGTCCTTCAATGAATTCTTGAACTAAGTAAAAATTTTTATTTTCAGGGAAATAAGCCAGCAAAGAGGGTATTTGGTCATGACCATTACCAATTTCTAAAAGAATTCTCGCCTCTTTTTCAAACAAATTTTTGGCTATCTCAAAGATTTCCGAACTTCGCTCAATTGGTTTTAGATGTTTAACTAAACAGCGGTTTCCAAATTGCTGAAGATTTTTCGCTAGATAAGTTTCACCAAAACTTCCGCGACCAATCCGCTCAATGAGCTGATAATAACCCCCAACTATCTGAACATCCATATTTTTAGAAAATTTGGTTTAAAAGTAATTGAGACACTTGACCTGGGCGAATAGAGTTCATAATCTCATATCCTCAGTGACATCCTCCTACGCTAACCCCGCATTTCTCAGTCATGATGAGTTGTCAAGGGGGTAACTGCTTCGCAGTACAGCCGTAGGCTTCCAATCCTCCTAAATATTAAAACATCGCCTCAAAATTATCAATTACCATTATTTTCAATGGTAACAAATGTGGTCAATTGGCAGTGGTGCAGTTGAATCGACGGTCAAACAAATAGCTCACCGAGTTAAACTGACGGGAGCGCAGTGGAAACAGGAAAATGTTGCTCATATTTTACAGCTGCGTTGTGCTTATTGAAGGGAAAATTAGCTAAGTAATTAAGCAAATTTATTTGTATATTTTTTGATAAAGTTTTAAATAATTATTTTGAGGAAAAAATATGGCGCTAGCCTCTAATTTTAGATGAGCGATCGCTAGAGCCCATCAAAGGGAGAATGAATCTTAAATGAGATAGATCGAAGGTTTAACAAAAGATATATTAAAACTGTTAAAGAGAATTTACAAACATAGTAATATTACAAGTAAGGTAAAAAGCATATTGTATTTTACTAAGTTATCAAAGGTATAAAATATCAGAATTAATGGCAATATTTAGAGTTAGTCGTAACATAATTTATAATTGGCTAAATAATTGGAAATCATTAGGTTTAGTAGGACTATATAATCTTGCCGAGCGAGGACATAAAAAGTTGTTTGATACCCAGCAACAAGAAACGATAAAAACAATGCACGATCTTGTTATGGGGTTATCGATCGATAAACATGAGGTTTGGATTAAGCCTCTAAAAACAGAAAAACAACACCACCTTGTCATTTAAAACTTTGTACTAATTACTTCGCTTGGTATTATGCTTGAAATTCAAGTAACTATAACTAACTGGCTGAAACAAGCTGCTGTTATCCTGCCTACGGGAGCAGCAGTTTGGGGGTTACTTGGTGTCTTCAGTGTCGTTAATGCTCAAATAGACGTGAAGCTAAGGTCAGAGCAATTTGAGCAGTTATGCTCTCAACCAATTCCTACTGAATGCAAAGATATTGGTAAGGCTGCACATATCGCCACAGAACTCATCTATGAATTATTTGAGGCGGAAAGAGTAAGAGATGAAAATAAGCGTTCAGATGTAATCAATCAAATAACTCAGCTTTACAAAGCAGAGCAAATCGACATAGTCAATAAAAGATTGAAACTTTCTGATTTTTTTAAAATCGAAGATGACAAAATATTTGGTGGTTATGCTGTCTTGATTCGGAGTAGAAAAATTCAGAAAAACAAGAGATTAAAAGTATCCTATATTGTCGCTTTCAAGGGAGTATATAATAGTTTGGAAGACCCAAATGATATTGCTGCTAGCATATCAGGGCTACCAGCTAATTTGCATAAAAATGCAGGAGTCTTAATCCATGAAGGATTTAGCCATTATGCAGGCTCTGTTTTTAACGATTCAAAATCTCGAGAATTGCTGGCTGAGATATTAAATTTACAAAATCAAGAAAACACCGATCTTGAAATATTAATTACAGGGCATAGTCTAGGTGGATCTGCAATTCTCTATGCAGCCATGTTAACAGATGCAGGAGTATTACCTTCTAAAATGAATGTAGTAGTTTTTGGTTCTAGTCCAGTAGCTCAACAAAGTTTTGCTCGTGAATATAGAGAACTAATAACTAAAATAACTAGAGTTGAAAATGAAGGCGATATGCTTATCTATGAAGAGGACTCGCCGATGAAGCCTATTTATGACAGTCTCGGCTATGTTCCCTTTGGGAGACTAATTAAAGCAAGGGCAACTGAGAAACTCATTCGC
The DNA here is from genome assembly GCA_030065635.1 of Xenococcaceae cyanobacterium MO_188.B32. GTDB lineage: Bacteria > Cyanobacteriota > Cyanobacteriia > Cyanobacteriales > Xenococcaceae > JASJDJ01. The sequence goes on along the minus strand of JASJDJ010000197.1, from coordinate 335 downwards.
CTTAATAGGCAGAAGATTGACCTTGAGAAGAAGATACAAAATTCACCTACGCAAGATATGCTAATTGCTTACTTGAATTTAACCCAACAAATTCTAGAGGAGCGAGTAGCTATCCATGTGTATAGTTATCGGTATTAGGGAATTGGACAGAAAAAATTATCCCATAATGTGGTAGAGTTCAGGCAGGGCTCAGACTTCAGGAGAATAGGGAGATGGAAGTAGGTGTCTATTTTCGTTTTTAATTGTTGGATTTGGCGGCTTATCTAAACTGATTATGGTCTTAAGAGTGTGTTTGTAAATGACTGTTAACAAAGCGCGATCGCACACGTGGAAAG
>JASJDJ010000196.1 GCA_030065635.1 Xenococcaceae cyanobacterium MO_188.B32 | reverse complement strand
CAGACGCCGAATTTACCTCGAAGAGGTAAATTCGCCTGAAACCCAGATATATTAAGGATTTAGCTATTTTGAGGTTAAACCATTGATATATCAGGCTTTCACCCCTTTTTGAACCTAGTTTTTTGTCAAAGTCCCGTTAACAAAGTTGTTTAGATTATTAATATTTATGAACTACTAGCTCCTACTGGTCGAATTTGCTCTAAAGTTAATCTTCGTAAATTCTTGCTTCTGGAGCACTAGGATTTTCCTCACAATAAAGCTCGAAGTAGCTTTTCGGTTTTTCGGCAAAATCACTTTTGTGCATGATATCACTAACGGAAATTACTCCTAGTAACTGACCTTTGACAACAGGAGCGCGACGAATACGAGTACTAGCAAACAGACGGGCAACATACTCTACACCCAAATCGGGATTGAGGACTACACAGGGTTTTGTCATAATTTCGTAAACCCGCATTTTTTTGGGATCGTGTCCGAAAGCAGCCACCTTGTAAACAATATCTGTCTCGCTAACAATTCCATAGGGGTCACTATCACTACGGCGCTCGACTATTAAAGCTCTCAAGCCCTTATCTTTCATCAACTTAACCGCTTCTGCCACTGTTGCCGAACCACTAATGGTCACGACATCTCTAGTCATAATCTCATCTGCTCTCATCATGGCTTTTACCCTCTTGCTCTCAAATAATTAACTAGTAAAAATTGCTTTTAATCTTCGTAAATGCGACACTCTAAAGCATCAGGATTCTCGGCACAATAATCTCTAAGAGAATTACTTTCTTCCTTCTCTTGACGGCGATGTGCAGCAGCAGCTTGCAATTCTTCTACGGCATCCCAGGCAGCAGCACATTCAGGAGAAGTTGCTCCTTTCTCAGCACAAATATTACGAGCATCTTCTCTAGCAGCTTCAATACGATCTTCGATATAAAGTTGTTTTGGCTTCTCGACAAAGTCACTTTTATTGAGAATATCGCTGATAGAAATAATGCCCAGTAACTTACCTTCAATAACGGGAGCGCGACGAATACGAGTATTGGCAAACAGACGAGCAACATACTCTACGCCCAAGTCAGGGTTAACGACTACACAAGGTTTAGTCATAATTTCATAAACCCGCATTTTCTTGGGATCGTGTCCGAAAGCTGCTACTTTATAGACAATATCTGTTTCAGTCACAATACCATAGGGGTCGCTATCACTACGGCGCTCGACTATTAAAGCTCTCAATCCTTTATCTTTCATTAATTTAACCGCTTCTGCCACTGTTGCCGAACCGCTAACAGTTACTACAGAAGTTGTCATAATGTCGCGAGCCTTAAGCATATTATTATTACCTCTCGAAAACTTTACTACTAAACTTATATTTTTAACTAATTTCTCAACAAAAAACCGTTTGCTTATTGTCTCCCGAACTCGATCTCGGCAATTTAAAATTGTCGATCGATGCGAGCGTACCAGGTGCATGAGCTTCGATGACAATGCCGTTACGAGCGCACATTACCATTAAATAGTCACAATCTAGGCATTCTGTTTGTATTACTCGATCGCTAACGCAGCGTTGATAGGTTTCATCGCGACTAGTAAAGTAAGTACGAGTAGCATTACCACCACAGTTAGGGCAAGGGCACTGAAATTTGGCAATAGTTTCCATAACGCAATTTCTCTTAATCAATAACATTGGGAATCTTTGATAGTTGAGGCTATGGATTTAAATTAATTGGCTATTGGCTAATAGTCATGACCAGCTAAAAGCTAAAAGCTAAGAGCTAAGAGCTAAGAGCTTTCTAACCCATGCCCCGACTGTGACTGATTAGGTTCGAGCCTAGAGATGTTTTTCTAGAGCCTCACTAAAAGTTTCATAACCAGCTTTTCCTACTAGAGTTTCTACTACCTCACCGCCTTTAAAAATCAGAACCGCAGGAATGCTACGAATGCCAAATTGCTTAGCATTGTCCCGATTTTGAGCGATATCTATTTTGACAACATTGGCTCGATCTCCATATTCTTCTGCCAGTCGATCGATTAAAGGAGCAATGAGACGACAAGGACCACACCAAGTTGCCGTGTAATCGACAACTAGGGGTTTTTCATCCTTCAGTAATTGGTCAAATTCGTCAGCTTGAATGAAATTTGCTTTAGTCATAAAAAGAAATTATTACTGGTTGCCTTCTAAGGTTTGGTAGTTATCTATCAACAAAACTGTCTAGTAAAGTTCATCTTCTTGATGAGTTTTGATGGTGCAATCAGATAAGGGATAAGCAACACAAGTCAGTACAAATCCTGCCTCAATCTGGTCGTCGTCTAAGAAAGCTTGTTCGGATTGGTCTACTGTGCCGGAAACAATTTTTCCCGCACAGCTAGAACAGGAACCAGCGCGACAAGAAACAGGAAGATCGATATCATTTTCTTCGGCTGCATCAAAAATATATTGATCTTCTGCTACTTCGATAGTTTGGTCTAATCCTTCAGCTTCGTTGATTAATCTAACTTTGTAACTTGCCATCGATCTTAATTTTCACTCCGTATGTTTAATTGCTATTCAAATTTGTGATTCTAGGGATAATTCTTTTTCTAAACTACGAGTCACCTCCATCACAGGAAGATTGCCATTGATATTAATAAGACAGCGACGTTTCTTGTAAAAATTAATGAGAGGACTCGTTTTTTCTTGGTAGACTTCGAGACGACGACGAATAGTATTTTCATTATCATCTTGACGACCCCTTTGCAGCATTCTTCTAATTAGGCTTTCCGTATCAACATTCAAGTTGACTACTAACGGATAAGACTGCCCTAAAATTTGCAGAATATGGTCTAAGGCTTGAGCTTGAGATAAATTACGAGGAAATCCATCTACAACCCAACCGCCCAGAGCATCCTGTTTAGCTAAACGCTCCCGCATCAATGCCAAAATTAGGCTATCAGGAACTAGCTCTCCTGCTTCCAAGTGAGATTGAGCCAAAATACCAAAAGAGGTTTTTTGAGCGATCGCCTGGCGCAAAATTTCTCCAGTGGAAATATGAGGTATTCTAAGTTTCTCAGCCAAAAATGTTGCCTGAGTACCTTTTCCTGCTCCTGGTGGACCTAACAAAATTAAACGCATTGTTTTTTTCTGTGTCTTGATAAACTGTAAGTAAGAAACTATTGATTTTCGATCGATTATGAGTGCAGAACAGTCAGAAGCTTACGAAGTCTGGGAACGACTAGAACGAGGACGAAGAGCAAAAGCTGCTCAAGGTGGATACGCGGGTTACGGCTCCCCTGCTTTTGGTCAAAAGACAATAGATGGTCAATTAGTAGAAGCTCCTAAAGAACAGGAGATAATCGACTTAATCCGCCGTCATCATAAATCTGGTAAGTCTTTACAGCAAATTGCTGATTGGCTTAATCAAAATGAGTATAAAACTAAGCGTGGTCAGCAATGGAGAAGAATATCTGTTAAAAGGGTACTAGACCGCCTTTCTGGCAAAAATCCCAGAATATCTGGTGTTAAAAGTCTTTCTTCTTCTTAAGCTTGAACTTGACCTTTTCTCTTTTGCTTTAATTACCTTTACATAGATCTAACCAACATCCATCAATAATTATACGGGTTTATCTGTAACATTTGTCTATCATATCTTGTAACGGAGTTAATGTGAAGAAATTTTTTAATCATTATTCAATGGGATCGATATGCAACTCAATGACAACTTTTTCCCCACACCAGATTTAGAAGCAGCCATCGATCGCTCTCCTTTAGTTGTTACTCCAGAAACCTCTTTAACTGAAGCGATCGCGCTGATGAGTCAAGTTAGGGGTAGTGGTTGCTTATTGCCTAGTGAAGATACATCATTAGAGTTATTTCCTCATAACAAAGCTTGTTCTAGTTGTGCTTTAGTTATGGAGGGAGCAAAACTGTTAGGTATTTTAACCGAGAGGGATATCGTTAAGCTAACAGCAGCAGAAATTGAATTTGACTCAGTCAAAATTACCCAAGTAATGACTGATTCTGTAGTCACTTTAGCCAAAGCCAACTTTAAAGATGTCTTTGCTGCTTTGTTTTTATTTCGTCGCTATCAAATACGCCACTTACCCATAGTAGATGAAGATAATAACTTAGTTGGAGTTGTTTCTCCAGGAACTGTTCGTCAAGCTATGCGTCCAGTCAATCTGCTTAAGTTGAGGCGTGTTGCTGATGTCATGAGTAAAAAAGTAGTTCACGCCTCTTTAACCACATCTGTACTTCAATTAGCTCAGATTATGACTCAACATCAGGTTAGTTGTGTCGTAATTACAGAAGAAGACGAAGACGAAGACATTTTAATGCCTGTAGGGATTATTACTGAGCGCGACATTATCCAGTTTCAGTCCTTACAATTACAACTAGGCAAAATTATGGCTGAAGAAGTCATGAGTACTCCTCTATTTTTGCTCAGTCCTGAAGATTCATTAATAACTGCCCATCAAGAAATGCAACGCAGGCGAGTAAGAAGATTAGTGGTCTCTTGGAACTGGGGTCAAGGATTGGGTATAGTAACGCAAACTAGTTTATTACGTATTTTCGATCCGATGGAAATGTATGGAGTGATCGAAACCATGCAACAAACAATACAAGAATTAGAGCAAGAAAAAGCCAGATTGTTGGCAATGCTCAAAAAACAATGAAATTATTACCTCATCTTTGCTCCCTGACTTCAATTAATTCTGAACTCCGAACTCCGAACTCCGAACTCCGAACTAACGTAATGTTATGATGATGCCAAATCTAGTTGCTAAATACCTATGCTAGCTGGAACAAAACCACCTCAAATTACTCCTGTTACCACAGATAATTTGTTAGCAGTTTTTGCGGAATTTCTTGATATAGACGTTAGTGCAGGAGATGCAGCTTCCGATACTTTACAAACCTATCGCCGTCAGTTACAACAGTTTATTGATTGGTGCGATCGCGCTAAGCTTAACCCCGCAGAAGTAAACAAAGACGATCTGAAAAAATATCGGCGTTGGATGATCGAGAAGAAAAAATACAAGCCAGCTACCATCGCCTTAAAATTATCTGTAGTCAGACGCTTTTATCAAGCAGCCCTAGAAAAAAGTTTAATACCCTTTAATCCCGCAGCAGGAGTTAAACCTCCCAGAGAAAAACGCGATCCAGCCGAAAAAATTACTTATTTAGAAAAAGAGGAAGTAGAACAACTCTTGCAAGCCATACCCGATAATAATACTCTTAAAGCAGCCAGAGACCGAGCCATAATCGCAATTATGGCATTAGAAGGAACTCGCACCATTGAATTACATCGAGCAGATCTTAAAGATTTAGTCAGACAGGGAAATAATCTCGGTATTAGAGTAGAAGGTAAGCGCAGTATTAGAGTTGTTCCCCTAACTCCCAAAATTGCCCAAACTTTAGTTTATTATCTACGCATTAGAGAAATAGAAGGAGAAATACTCAAACCAAGTAAACCCCTGTTTATTGCTGTAGGTAATCGTGCTGGCGGTAAAAGAATTTCTCGTCGTGGTATCAGATTAATAGTCGATCGCTATTTAAATCAAAGCTCTTTAAAATATAGCCCCGGTAGAACTATTTCTGCTCATAGCTTAAGACATACTGCCGGGACTCTAGCCCTAAGAAACGGTGCCGAATTACGCCAAGTACAAGACTTACTCGGACACGCCGATCCCCGCACCACTTGTATTTATGCCCACGTTGGCGATCGCTGGGAAAACAATCCTGCTTTAAAATTAGACATTGAAATCTAATTAATTATCCTTCTTTTTCAGACTAGAAGTAGTTTAGCTGCTTCATAAATCATAGACAAACCTAGACAATCTAAGTTAGACTACTCATTACTTCCTGCTTCACAGTAGTAACGTCGGCGTTAGCTACTCCACAAGCTTTCACGGACAAGCCGTCCGCATAGCTAGCTAGATTAAGGCTAGCGTTCCAGTCACGAGGTAAAAATACTCCGCAATTATTGCAGGTAAACCATCTATCGGACAAGGTTAAATCTTGTTTAATAGACTGGCAATGAGAACAGGTTTTACTACTAGGATAAAACCTATCAACAATAACTAATTCCGAACCATACAAAGGACATTTATATTCAAGTTGACGACGAAACTCATAGAATGCTTGGTCGGCAACAGCTTTACTCAGTTTGCGATTAGCCAACATACCCTGTACGCACAATTCTTCCATCGCAATCTTTGACCAAGTTTTAGCAATATAGCTAGTCATTTTATGAAGATAATCACGACGGATATTACTAATGCGACGATGGAGTCTAGCTATTTTTAACTGTGCTTTACACCAATTAGATGAACCAATCACCTTATGACGATGGAGATACTGTAGTCGAGATAGTTTTTCTTGTAGTTGTTTATAGGGTTTAATTGAAGGAAAAACCTCTGCATTACTTAGAGTAGCCCAGGCAGATATACCCAAATCGATTCCGATAGTTTCCTCTTTTAGTTTTGGTTTCTTCCTTTGTTGTTCAAAAGCAAAGCTAATATACCAATCTCCAGCGCATTTTGAGATAGTCACTTTCTTGACCGCAGTTGACCGACATCCTTCAAAAGTACTAACCCATCCGATAAATGGTAACTTGATTCTCGTTCCACCTATGGCAATAGGTTTACCTCCTGCATCAATAGTAAAACTGTCGTTTCTACCTTTCTTTTTAAAGCGAGGGAATTTTCCCAATCCTTTGAAAAATCTGGAATAGGCGTTATCTAAATCTCGAAAAGCAAATTGATAAACCCTGGAAGACAAAGTACTCTGCCAGGGATAATTAGACTTAACATGATTGGTATAAAACTTTTTGAGTTCAGTGGTTTTAATTTTGATTCCTTCCTGGTACAACCTAATTTTGGTAGCCAGTCCCCAGTTATAAACCCAGCGTGAATAGCCAGCGTGTTGTGCCATGAGCTTGCGCTGCCCTTGATTGAGCTTTAACTTGGTGCGGAATCCCAGAAGCATTTTATTTTTAACACTGAACTTTCTGGTATTTTGTTAGATTTTGGGTATCAATGTCAAGGTTTTTTCTAATATCTTTGGTGAGATGTTTGGTGTCATTTCTTTGACCGTAAAGACGACAAGAAAAACAATGAACGATACTCAGCAAATCTTCTACCAATTCTTGTTGCGGAGATGATGATGGCTGATTGACAACTAAGATTTTACAGTCATTTTCACTAGCTAAATACTCTACAAAGTCATAAGCGAAGCGACAGAGACGGTCTTTGTGAGCGACAATTAAAGTTTCTACTTCTCCAGACAAAATACTCGAAATTAACTTCAGGAATTTTCTTCTCTTAAAGTTCAACCCTCCGCCTATTTCTGATATCCATTCATCTACTACTAAACCTTTACCCAGACAAAATTGCTCCATTGCTAAGATTTGATTTTGTAATTCTGATTTGGGTGCTGAAGATGATACGCGAGTATAAACTACAATCTTTCTTTTTGGTTTGGATATTTCCTTACCTAAAGCTATAGCTAAATCCGATTCTAAATAATATCTATGTCCTGATGGTGTTCGTTTAGCAGGTAATTTTCCTGTTTCATCCCATCGATGAAGAGTTTTAACGCTGACTCCTACTCGTTTAGCAAATTCTCCTGGTCGCATTTAGATTTCCTAGACATTGTGTCTAAGATTGTACAGCTTTGTCTAGTAAATTTGCTACTAGACTAAAGCTCACAATTTCCTCAAATTATTTTTATAGGATCTAGAGAACTAAATTTCTAGTTTGGTAAAAACATAAATTATGAAGGCTAGCTACAATGATAGAAAAATTAATCAAATTTTTGCGTTCGGATCTAGGAATTTCGCCAGAAGCGATCGTCCTAGCCCAAAAAGTGGAAAATCCAGAGCCTAATATTTTACCGATAATTTTGTGGCAATATGGAATCCTTAACAGAGAACAACTAGATCGAGTATTTGATTGGCTAGAAAGGCTATAGGGCTCGCCTACTCAATCGAAAAAATGGATAATAGCTAAAATTTTATGGCAAGCACGAGATTATATTTATCTAGCGAATATATAGGGATAACTTAAATTATCCCTACAATTTATTAAAATTTTTCTGTTAATTTTTTATTAGGTAAAAATCAAAGGTGATGATCGATCATATTGAGTAATTGTTGTTTACCAATTGCGCCTTCGTGAGTCAGAATTATTTCATCGTTTTTAAATAATCTAATTGCTGGCACACCTTCTACTTTGCATTTAGCCACAGAGTTAGGGCTTGGGTCTACTTCCATTTTAATTACTTTTAGGCGATCGCTATAGCTATCCGCAATAGAAGCAATAGCTGGAGATACCAAACGACAAGGACCGCACCAATTAGCCCAAAAATAGACTAACACTGGTTTATCGACATTAAATACTTCACTATCAAACTGCTCGTCAGCAATTTCAATCACATTACTCATCAGCTTACTCCTCAAAAAAGTTCAGACACGATCGACTTTAGCGGATCGGGTGAAAAATGAAAATAGCAAGTAACTGCAGGAAGTCGGGGAATAGGTCTAAATACAGTCAATCGTCTGAATTAAACAAGCTATCTTCCCCCACAGACTCCACTCCAGTTTGTAAGTGGAAGGGTATTCCGCCTCGTGTGACGGCAAAGCCACCTTGACTACCCTTGATTAAGCTGCGAGCGCAATTCTTCTAATTCTGCATCAATAACCGATTCTTTAGAAGTAGAAGTTTGGTTTTCAGAAGGTAAGGACTTTGTTTCTGGAGATGTACCAGATAGTTGAGCCTTCATTGCTGCTAGTTCGTCTTCTACTCCACTACTAGCTTCTAATTGAGCAAATTGTTGTTCTAAACCTACACCGCCAAGTTCGGCTACCGATTGTGATTCTGCTTCTAATTGCATGACTTTGTCTTCCATGCGCTCGAAAGCTCCCATCGCACTGCTAGTATCGATACCACCAATAGTTTCTTGTAATTGTTTTTGAGCTTTAGCTGCATTTGCTCTCGCTTTGAGCATATCTTTCTTAGTTTTTGCTTCAGAAATTTTGCTCTCTAGGGCGATTAGATTGCGTTTGAGAGTCTCAACATTGGCACTTTGTTGATCTAGCTGTAATTTGAGATTTGAGGCAGTGTCCGCAAAAGATTTTTTACGCACAAGAGCCTCGCGAGCTAGATTTTCATCCCCTTTAGAAAGAGCTAATTGCGCTCTCTGCTGCCAAGTATTAGCTTCTTGTTGGTTTTTGTTGTATTGTTGTTCAGTACGCTTTTGAGTGGCAATGGCGCGAGCAACGGCTTGGCGAAGTTGTACCAAGTCTTCTTGCATATCAATTACAGCTTGTTCCAGTACTTTTTCTGGATCTTCTGCTTTACTTACCAAATCATTAATGTTGGCTCGAACAACTCTACTAAGACGATCGAATAATCCCATGACTTTGTTTATCCTCTGGTCGGGTAAAAGATTTCCTTAATCAAGCAAGCTCAAGGATATTAGCCTGCAATAATAAAAAGTTTTCTAAGGGTATTATTAACCCCAAAAAAAGATAAGCCTTAGTAACTTCGTTCGTAGACGATGTACCAGTGACTACCTCGTTTCTAGTTTTACATATTCTTTCAGGCTACCGTCGATTAATTGCACAAATTTATTAATATTGTTGACTTACATAAATCTTACTTCGTGTGACATCCTCCTACACTAACTCTTCGAGTATAGTGTAGGCTTCCCAATATCACTATTGGCCATTGCTCCCCTAACACCTAACGGTGAGTTGCGCCACTTATCTAGAACAAAGTTCCCCGACAGTACGACTTGAGAGCCAATTTCTTGCTTTTCGGGAGTCCCCCGATACGTTTCTATACCTCGATTACACAGTTCTTGAGCCGATGCAATATCACGGTCGATTTCGTACAGACACTCAGGGCATGAGTGTATTCTGTCTTCTAGTTTTTTTCTAACTTCGATACGACAATTAGGGCAAGTCTGGCTACTACCTCGATGGTCAACTTCAGCCACAAAAACGTTTCGTTTTTTGCCCACATACTTGAGGATAGAGCGAAACTGACCAAAACCAGCATCAACTGTATACTTACCTAAAAACCCTTTAGCCGCGAGCCTCCAGTCAATATCTTCTAGAAAGATAGTATCTGCCATATTACAGAGTTTGTGGGCAAGTTTGAACTGGTAATCTTTGCGTTTGAAGGCTATATGATTGTGCATAGCTTCTACTTTCTTTCTAGCTTTCTCGTAGTTCTTGGAGCATTTTTGTTTTTTAGACAATCTGTGTTGTAGCACTTTCAGCCGACGATACAGCGTCTTGAAAAACTTACGTCCAGGTTCGATAAAGCCATCAGAAGTTGCACAATATGATAACAAACCTACGTCTAACCCGATAGCATGGCCGTGGGGAACTGGGTCGGGTATTTCCATGTCCGAACCGATAGCAGCAACAGCATACCAACCCTTGGCTTTTTTCAGTACTCTAATCTGCTTGATAACAAATCCTTCGGGAATAGGTCGGTGTAGATTGATTTGTACTAGTCCGAGCTTAGGTAGTTGAATTTGCCAACCAGTTAGAGGATTGCTTTTGAACTGAGGGAACAGTATCGACTTCATCTGTCCGTACTTTTTGAATCTCGGAAACCCGTAACCTCTATTTTGAAAGAAATCCCAAGCATCATGCAGTCTTCTAATATTGGTTTGGAGAACCTGAGAAGGAACTGATTTGAGTCGAGGGAATGCTTTTTTGGCTAAGGGCAAGTTGTTTTGCTGTTGATGATACCCAGGAAATGGATAATCCGCAGACATGATATATTCTGATTCCAAACTACATCTGTCAACAGGACATTTGCGAGAACTGATGTAATCCTTGAGTTCTCGGAGCGCATAGTTATAAGATACACGACAGGTTTCTAACCACTCTAAAAGTAGTCCTTCTTGTCGGACATCTGGATAAATTCGATAGATATAGTTGAGAATCATAGAACTATTCTACCATTGGTTAACGCAATTGGTAGAATGTTACTGATAAGGGCATCGCCGGGAGGGGGCTTGAAAACAAAGTTATTCCAGGTGTGAATTTCTCGTTGATGACAGTTAATGACAGTTGATGGTAGTCGCTCGCTGAGGAATGGACACAGAATAATACCGGAAAATTGAGAAAATTGTTTTTGATTAGAACGCTCACAAAACGGAATTATACGGCCAAAAACCAACCTACCTAATTTCCGGTCTTATTTAATTTTCATTCCTGAGTCAGAATTTCAGTAGAACACAAACTTTTCTGGAAGGATTATGGAATGAGATAAAGAGCCGATATCCCCTAGTTCTAGAAACTAGAGTGGCTCGTGCTATTGCGATCGCTTTAATAACTAAATTAATAAAAACTTAGAATGGTCAGTCTTTTCGGATTTATTCCGATGTAAAGGAAAGACGAATTGACCGTGTATGGTCTTAACGGGACTTTGACAAAAAACTAGGTTCAAAAAGGGGTGAAAGCCTGATATATCAATACTTTAACCTCAAAATAGCTAAATCCTTAATATATCTGGGTTTCAGACGAATTTACCTCGACGAGGTAA
>JASJDJ010000195.1 GCA_030065635.1 Xenococcaceae cyanobacterium MO_188.B32 | reverse complement strand
TAATGGTTTAACCTCAAAATAGCTAAATCCTTAATATATCTGGGTTTCAGGCGAATTTACCTCTTCGAGGTAAATTCGGCGTCTGGCAAGGCTTTCACCCCTTTTTGATAGGTAAAATTGTCAAAGTCCCGTTAAGTAGGGCAGTGTGGTCGATTTTATCAAAGCATTTCGAGATGTCAGCATCAAGTACATACTTGGGCTTTTTCTCTACGCACACTCTGATTTGTTGGATAGCATCTTGGCAAGCTCTTCCTGGTCGGAAGCCATATGAATTTGGTTCAAAGACCGCCTCCCATTCTGGCTCTATGACGTTTTTGACTACTCCTTGTAAGGCGCGGTCGTGCATTGTGGGTATGCCCAAGGGTCTTTTCTCAGTTTTTCCAGGTTTAGGTATCCATACTCTACGAGTAGCTTTACTTTTTCCTTTTATTTTGAGTTGTTTAGCAAGTTTGATTCTGGCAATGGGTGTTAGGGATTTGACCCCATCCACTCCCGCCGTTTTCTTCCCGCGATTATCCTGGGTAACTCTGCGAGCCGCTAGTAATCTATTTGACCAAGACCTCCTTAGTGTTTTCTGAAGTTTGCGAACTTTCCTTATATTGCCTTGACGAGAAGCTTTGCAACCAAGGCTTAGATATACCATCAGTTGCTTCTATATATTGAGCTAAGTCGTTACTATCCATGTATTGAGCTAGATATAAGTGGTCGATCCGTCTATATATTTCTTAACATTAATATATTTTTTCTTTTCTTGCTGACCAATAAAATTTTAATTGCTAACTGGTAATTGAGTATTGCTAATCATTTCAGTTAATCTTGTAAAGGAAGCTCGATCGAACTAAGCTAGATGGGGGTAAGGGGGATAAACATATAGTTGTGGTTAATCTAGGCTAGTTTAACTAGCCCCCCTTGACTTCAAAGTCGATCGAGTTCTAACTTGATATTTATGTTCGACCACTTCTAAAGATCAAACAAGGAATTATATAAATAGTATGTTGAAGCAAGCTATTGCCAAAATTAAAAATTTATTTCCTGCCCCAGAAGTTCATGCTCACTGCGACGGACCTTGTGGTGTTTACGATCCTTCTTCTGCACGTATTGCTGCTGAAGCAGTAGTGTCTATGACCAAAAAGCTAATGGATTTAGAAATCCCTGCTGCTGGTGACAAAGAGGGTATGATTGCCTACAACAATACTTTTTCTCGCTATGTGGCGATTAAGGAAGAACAAGCTCAAATCACCAAAAAAGAGTTACTCATTTTATGGACAGACTACTTTAAACCCGTACACTTAGAGAAATATCCTGACTTACACGATACTTTTTGGAAAGCAGCTAAACTTTGCTCTGCTTGTAAAGTAGAAGTAAGCATTCAACACGCCAATGAACTAATGGATGCAGTACAAAAAATTCATCAAATGTTCTGGGCTACTAAAGACCGTGATATTACTTGGTACAAAGCTAGCTAGTTTTTGAATAGTTTTTAGCTGTTAGCTATTAGCTTTTAGATGGGGTGAGTAAAACTCACTCTATTTTTTTATCCAACGTTAAGCAGATATTAACCATCAACTATCCACTCATAAAAACCAACAATTTAGAACTAACATTAAAGTGCGATCGAGCAAAGCCTGGCAACAAAGTCGAGCGAGCAAAGCCTGGCAACAAAGTCGAGCGCACAAATCGTACTATTGTCAGTCATCAATATATAACTTATCCTTTTCGTTTATCTCCTATTTTTAGATTAGATAAAACTAATCCTGATGATGCCTATCTCTATATTATGAATAGCTCCCCAGGTCTATTAGCAGGAGACGAATTAGGTATATCTCTACAGTTAGCAGCTAATACTAGTCTTTACCTTACAAATCAAGCTGCTACTAAAGTTCATCCCATGCCTAATGATAATTCCCTAGCCAAAACTAACTATCATATTGAGCTAGGGGAAAGAGCTAATTTAGAATTAATTTCTGAGCCAGTAATTTTATTTACCGACGCAGCCTTAGAACAAAAGATCGATATCAAAATTCATCCTACTGCTGAATTATGTTTAAGTGAAATTATTGTCCCAGGAAGATTAGCCAGAGGAGAAGTCTATCAATTTCGTCACTATCATAATCGTTTACGAATAACTTCTCTGAAAGGAGAACTGTATGTTACGGATGCTATGTATTTAGAAGGTAAGTTAAATCCTTTTTTAGAAAGTAGTCTATTTGCAGCAAAACCAATACTTGCTAGTTTAATTATTGTCGTGCCTGAAATAGACCTAAAATTGTTAAGCCAACAACTAGAAGATTTAGAAACTGCTAATTGTTCCGATACGATTGTTGCTAGTTCTATTTTGCCCCACAATAAGGGTTTACTGGTTAGAGCATTGGGTGATAGTACCCGTGTTCTTAAAAAATATCTTGAGTATGCTCTCAATTGTGTCCGTAGTCTACGCGATCGATCTTCTTTACCCTATATTCCCAAATGACTGAAATTGCCCAAACTTATCTCGGTAATATACAAGAAAATCTTGCGCTAGCAGAGAAATTAAAAGCTAGTAAAGATGTTTGTTTAGAAGTAAATCTTAGTCAGATCGATCGCGGTAAAGGTAGAATTCATACTCAATCTGATTCTGGTATATCTGTAGGGATAATTAAAAGCCGAGATTGGTTATTGAGAGAAGGGGATGTTTTAGAAACCGAACAAGGTAAATTGCTACTGGTTCATATCCAAGCACAAGAAGTGATGGTACTTAGTTTTAGCAATCCTCTGGTTAATAATGCGATCGAGTTAATTCATCTCGGTCATGTTTTAGGTAATCATCACTATCCCATTATTGTCAAAGATAATAAAATTTATCTTCAGTTAATAGTAGACAAAGAAGTAATTGAAGCAACTATTCGTAATTTTAATATTCCTGGTTTACAAATAGATTACGAAGAGCAACTTGAGAGCGATCGATTTAGTTTTTCTCAGCATCATCATCACTAAAAGTTAATTTAATGGCTTTATAAGTTCTTCCATTTTTTCTCTGAAGTTAAAGTGCAATCTATATCTTGCCTCAACTATAGCAATCCTAAATTAAAAACAATCACAATTAAAAGATTTCAGGAATATTGATTTGCTCACCATTTTTAGTAACAATTGTGCTCGCTCTAAAGTTCCTAAATACTCGTTCAAAGTTTAATTTCTCTTTACGTACTTCATTTTGTAGCTAATAACATTTACCCAAGCTTTAGCCTTTATCAGCATATAACTCTATTTCTGCTTCTAAATTAGCTCTTGCTTGCACTTCTAGCTGTTGATAAAAATAATCGGTATAATAAATCCTTTCTCTAGCTAAAAAATTAGCTAAAATTTGTTTTCTACCTTGTTGATAATCGCGATCGCTTAACCAGCTATATTCTTGACGAATTGCTTGAGCGTATTTTACATACTTATCTGACGATGCACCCAAAATGGATAAGTCAGCATCCAAAAAAATTAAATTATCGATATTATCTGTAAGTGGCTCATGTTTTTGGGTACTGAGAATAATTTGTTTTACTAACTGAATGATATCTGGAGAGATATTTAAATTATTAAGAGTTTTTTCTGCATAAACTGCACTTTTTACTTCATTATCTTTAGCTTGAGGATCGTAAACATAATCGTGAAACCAGGCAGAAAATTGTAACACTGCAAAATTATCACTTATATCTCTAACTTTTTCGCTTAAATTCAAGAGATATTGGATATGTTCCAGGTTATGATAGTGTCTTTCAGGATGGCAATAAGCATTAACTAAATCAACAAATATTACTTCTCCTAATTGAGAATTAGCTTTTATTTTTTGTAATAAATTATGCCAACTAGATTGAAGTAAAGCTATCTTCATGGATCGTGCAAAAGTCTTACAGATAAAAGGATTTAATCTTGCAGACCAAGATCTTTTATGATAATTTTACGGCTATTCCTAACTTCAAAATCCCTACTGGCGATCGCAATAGTTCCAGAGGATAATAAATTATACTAAATCTGTGACTTTGATAGTTATTTGGTTTTCTTAAATGGGAATAATAGAATATATCAATCTTATTACCCTATTTAAACTATGAAAACACTATTTAAGCTCTCTATTTGTTTATTGAGTTTATCTTACTGTGGAATAACAACTAAAGTTTTTGCTCAATAAAATCGCTTTGGTTGCTACATTTTTCAGACACGGGAATTGGCTCAAACTTATTTACGATTTCACCCAGAAGTTTCCGCTAAATTAGACCCCGATGGTAATGGCAAAGCTTGCAAACATCTTTATTCTGAAGTAGCTTTTGGTACACTTAACAACCACAAATGGTCAACAATAGCCACAAAATATTATCAAAGTCGTTATCGCACAGAATTTAGTCCTGATAACCATTTACTTACTTTATGGGAAACACAAAATTTACAATTTTTTCTCAACTCACAGTATAATAAGCCTTTGAGCTTATCCCGAATTCAGCTTAAATAATTAAATCAAAGAAAGAATCATCAATATCGTAACCAAAAATTTTCGCCATAGATTGCAAGCGAGATTTACTGGTAATATCTCTTTGCTTTAACCAATCTGCTACTACAAAAATTTTCTGCATCACAAAAATTTCTAATGCTTCTGGGTTAAAAATAATACCCTCACTACGATTAAATTGATGGGGTACTAACATCGCTGCATAAAGTGCTAATTCTCCTCCTTTCCAATCTAATAAGAAAGGTAACCAAGGATAAGCAGCATCCAAACGCACAAACCAAAGTCTAATTTCCGGAATTTCAGATAATTCTCGCGGATCGGGTTCCTCTCTGGCATAATCAATGACAAACTTAAGCTTTTGTTCATATTCTGCGATCGCTTTATCTTTGGGCAATTGTTCGATTACTGTCAATGCGGTCGTCAAATCGAGATTGTTGATAGAGTCAGTATTGATAGCAATTTTTAGATTCATTAATCTTCGATCGATAGTATATAGGATTACAATTGAGCTAAAATAGCTTTGGATAGCCTGTAGTAGACATTTAAATCAACTATAAGCTAAAGTGGTAATGAGTATGTATTAGTGTAACAGTTTAAGAGCCTCAACTATGAGCAAACAAGAGGCAGGTATCAAGCCAATTCGTTCTTTAGATGATGCACTCATCCGTTGTCAAGAGCTAGGAATGCGGGTTAGTCGTCAACGTCGTTATATTTTAGAATTATTGTGGTCAAAACAAGAACATCTTTCTGCCAGAGAAATATACGACCTTCTCAATCATGAAGGAAAAGAAATCGGTCACACATCTGTTTATCAGAATTTGGAAGCCTTATCTAGTCAAGGTATTATTGAATGTGTAGAACGCTGCGATGGTAGACTATACGGGAATATTAGTGATTCTCATAGTCATGTTAATTGCTTAGATACATCTCAAATTATTGATGTTCATGTGGATTTACCAGAGAGTTTAATTAAGCAAATTGAAGCCCAAACTGGCGTAAAAATTACCGATTACCGCATCGATTTCTATGGCTACAAGAAGGGAGTAGCGAGTAGCCAGGGTTCGGAATATCCCGTTGTGATACCTATCAAACAAAGTAACTCAAATGCCTGATAACTCGTACTTGACTCCCCATACTTACAAAAGAGGGATAACACCTAGATATATTGCTTCACCTTTTAACTTCTAACTTCTGAGTTGCTTCTTGAGAGGAGAGAGTTTGTGTTTCAGCATCAAGCTTGGTATAAATCTGTCCGTTGTTCCATAATCCTTTTAGTTGAGTCCACGCAGCCTCAAAAAAACCGAGAAAATAGAATATTCCTCTGATGACAATTTTGAGGGGAGAACCACTTTTATTACAAGGGGGATTACCCAATACATGACAATCAAATAATTTGGCGTAGAGTCGTAATTGCTGAGACAAATTAAGATTTTTTAATGCCATCAAAAAATGGTTGTGATAGAAGGTAAGCTGATATTTAGGCGATCGCGTTGTGATATCGTGGCATCCTCCTGTCTCTTCTCCGAGGTGAACTAAATGGGCTTCGGGATCGTACCAAATCTGATAACCTGTTGACCGCAACCTAAGACAAAAATCCGACTCTTCTCTCACTGCACTACCGCGAAAGCGTTCATCAAACCAAATATTGTACTTAGTAAAAATATCTCGACGAAAAGACATATTACAACCCCTAGCAGAGATAACCCTTTGGAGTTTAGTTGTATGGACTAAATCGATGTGATACCAAGCGATACCGGGATCCATTGCTTCTGGGGGTAAATATTCGATCGTGTAAGGAGAATTATCTTCGGTTTTTTTGTTAGCGTAGTCTGCTAGTTTCATGCGATCGAAAACTCGACCTGCCACCGCCCCAATAGCTGGATTTTGCTGAAAATTTTGTCCGTGGGCTTGTAAATAGCCTGGAGGTAATTTAATATCATCATCAATAAAAAGGAGAATATCGCCTTCAGCCCTTCTGACAGCATAATTTCTCGCTCCCGGTAAACTTGCCCAATTAACCCTAAACCAACGAATTTTTCCCAGTTTATTTAAGTTATCCAAATAGCTTTCTGTTTCTGGTTGATGATTTTGGGTTTGATCCACCACTAAAATTTCAAACCGAGGATACTGTTGCTGAAGCAAATCCTCGATCGTATTCTTGAGAACTTCTTCTCTTTGATAAGTCGGTATAATTACAGAAATATAAGGCAAAGTCATAATTATTTTTTGTTTCTTTGAGGAATGATAAACTATAAACTAAAGAACTAATTCTTTGTTATTAACAAACTTAATCTTATAGTAATAGTTATCAAGTATTTAATTATTTATTGACCTGACCTTATATTTTGATGATTTTATTCAAATCTTTATGTCTTAGATAAACATGAATCTACTTTTTTGTTTTGATGATAAATACGAACAGCATTTTATAGTGGCTCTTACCTCAGTTTTATTGAATAACCGAATACCAATAAAAGTCTATCTTATTACTAATCACATATCTTCTCAACTAAAACAAACACTTGATAAACTAATTGAATCGTATGAGATTGATATACATATCAATTTTATTGATGAAAAATATATAGGCGATCTAAAAGTATCTCATCATGCTTCTTTAGCTAACTATTTTAGGTTATTTGTTGATAATTTACTTCCTACTGAAATAGATAAAATTCTTTATTTAGATTCTGATTTAGTTGTCAATGGTTCCTTAGAAGGACTATACAATCTCAATATAGAGCAATATTATATAGCTGCTAGAGGTGGAATTACTCGTAACCAGAAGAAAAGACTAGATTTACAAAGTGATTATTATTTTAGTTCTGGGGTTATGCTAATTAATTTACAATCATGGCGAAAAAATAAAATTGGACAACAAGCTATAGAATTTGTCAAAAATAATCCAAATAAGATTAAACTATGGGATCAAGATGCTCTGAATAAAATCATCGATGGCAATTTTCTTTTATTAGATAAAAAATGGAACTCTCTAGTTGATTTATATGAAGGAATGTCTGAAGTTAATGATAAATCTATAATAATTCATTTTGTTGGTTCTTTAAAACCTTGGCATGGTTGGTGTACTAATCCTCAAAAAGATTTTTATTGGTCTTATCTCAGGCAATCACTATACTCTCATGTTCATCCAGAATATCCTACATCGTTTAAGCAAATTGTTGCAGCCATTAAAAGCTACAAAAAAACTTTTCTAAAAATATAGTTAATTTGTAATTAATACTCACAAGAATAGACAAAAAATGAAAATTATAATGGAGAACGCCTTCTCAACCTTTTTCTGCGTTTTTTAAGATTAGTTTCCTCTAATAAGTTTTCTTCTTCTAATCTTAATCTTTTCCGTTCTTCCTTATCGATCTCGGGTAATTTGAGCAGTACTCCCGCAAAAAGCCAGTAGTATACTGATACTGGATCGGTATCCAAGGGATACCAATAAGGAAAAAAGGTAATAATCAAAATAAATACCCAAAAACTAGACCCGAAGCTGCGAATACTGGGGATTTTTACCGATCGATAACTTTTAAAGGTAGTTATAGTCAGGTTAATGACAAAAGCCATATAAGCAAACAGACCAATATATCCTATTTCAAAAAGAACTTTAGGATGGAAAGTCTCTACCAATACAGTAGAACCAAAAGAACGAGCAGAATTAGTTGCTTTACCCAAACCTCTCCCTAAAATACCCTGCTGTGTATCCATAGCAAAAAGAAATTGTTTTTGAATAAATAGATGAGGAGGAGAAGTATTCCAACGTCCGACAAAACTATCTACCCTTTCTTGAACTATTTCTGGATTGGCAGTAATTACAACTACCAAAATTAAACTTAAGATGATTACTGCGGGTATAAAACGTTTGAGATTAGCTATTTGCCCAGTTAGAATTAATAAAATAAACACGGCCACAGGAACAATAGCCAAAGCAATTCTCTGACCCGAAATAACTGCATTAATAAAAACTAATGCCAGTCCGACTAATCCTCCTGTTCGCCAAAAAAAGGAAGTGTCACTAAAAGCAACGGTATAAGTAATAAAACTATTAGCAATTAAAAACCATGCCCAATGCCAAGGAGAAACAAAAGTCCCTGGTAGACGAATTTGTCCTTGAGAGGGACTGTAGAGTAATGAACCACCCACAAAACATCTTGCTTCAATACTCGCTCGGAATAACTCTCCACCTGCTGCCCCTCTCGTGCCGGCACAATATCCACTAGTCAACATAAGATACTGAATTAGCCCTAAGGTACAACAAACAATTGCCAAGACTAATAAAACTCTTCCCAAAAAAATCAACTGTTTCTTATCTTCTATAAGATAGTAACCACAAAATATTAAAGGTACATAACCTAGTAAAACTTTTAGTCCTAATATTCCTTGCAAAAAAGGGCTTCCTTCTTTGCAAGGGGTTGTGTAAACAATTCCTGTTTCTGGGTTTAGTAATAAAGTTCCATCGGGAGCGCGTAAGAATTTATCATATTCACTTAAACTGTCACAGTAGGGCAAAAATTCTTGCACGCTATTAACTAATAATAATACTGTTAGACAGATAATAACTAAAATAGATAGAGTAAGTAATAATTGTTTAGAAACTATAATTGGTTTTCTTTTGCGCCGACAATCTTGAATTAGAGCAAGTAAAGCAGGTATATAAAATACATCTTTACTAAGCTGAAATAGAGCATTACCACCCCCAATTGCATAAGTGACGGTACCACTAAAGGGCATATAGATCAGGAAAAACCACAGAGCTTGACGGGGATAAGAATAAGAGACAACTAAACTGGGAATGAGTATAGCAACTGATATGCCTACTTTAATACTTACAACCAAGGCGAGGGGAAGACCAATTGCTAAACCTATAACCAGACAAATAACCGTCAGTGTAATTAGCTTTTTACGCTTTTCTCTAGCTTTACGCTTCTTGGCTAGACGTTCTTTTAAACTTAAAGTCGGTTTTTGGCTTTTTCTAGACTTCTTTTGGGAACGACGGGTTAATCTGACCATAACAAGGTTCGGGGAAGATGGGAAAGATAAGAAAGATAAGAAAGATAAAGAAAATTAGGGAGAAATAAAACGTTTATATTTTAGATCTAATTTTATCTAGCTACTTAAATTTGCTAACTACCCTTACAACGATTTTTTATTGAGTAGACTACATTAGCAAATTTTAGGTCAGAAGTTTTTTAATACTGATGCCAATTTGCTCGATTTAGGCGATAAACGAAGCAGTCATCGTCACCGAACCATCTTTGCTCGACAAATTGAAAACCAAGACGTTCGTAGAAACGGTGGGCGCGAATATTGCTGGCAAGTGGATCGACGAGTACTGCCGTCACAAGGGGGTCGGCGAAACATCGGGCAAGGGCAAGCTGCATCATTTTCGTTCCATACCCTTTGCCCAAATCCGTCTCTTCCCCAATCCAGATGTCAATGGCACGAAGATTTGGCGAGACATTACCCCAATAGTTACTCTCTTCAAGTGCTGGATCGATAATCTGGATAAATCCGATGGGACGACCATTAATTTCAGCAATCAATTGTTCTCTACCTTCGGGGGTGCGATCGAGTTCTACCTCCCAATTCCAGTCATCATTGGGGTCTGAGGCAACTACGTGAGGCTTTTCATCCCAATATCGTAGCAGAGCTAGATCGGCAGAGGTGACGGGGCGGAAATTTATCACAAATTTTTTGGACTTAGAAATATTAGCTTTAAGCTTTAATTTTAATTAAAATAAACTATTAAATTCTTTTCTATGAAACTTTTTGTTCCCGGTCGTCTTTGTTTATTCGGCGAACATAGTGATTGGGCAGGAGAATATCGTCATCTCAATCCTACATTAGAGAAAGGATATACCCTAATTGCAGGAACAAATCAGGGAATTTATGCGGAAGTAAAATCTCATCCCGAGCTACTCATTTTACAAGCCTATGAGAAAAAGGATATTCCCAGACAATTTTATCAATTACCGATGAATCGGGATGCTTTATTAACAGAAGCAAGGCAAGGAAGCTTTTTTAGTTATGTTGCTGGAGTAGCCTATCAGTGTATGACTTGTTACTCTGTAGGTGGTTTAGAAATTAATAATTATTTGACCACTCTACCTATTAAAAAAGGACTATCTTCTAGTGCTGCTATTTGCGTTTTGGTGGCTAGGGCTTTTAATCGTCTGTATAACTTGGGTCTAACAATTCAAGCAGAAATGGAATTAGCTTACTTAGGGGAAAGGACGACCCCAAGTCATTGCGGTAGGATGGATCAAGCTTGTGCTTATGGCGATCGACCGATTTTAATGGTTTTTGATAGGGATAAAGTAGAGGTAATTGAGTTATCTGTCTCTCAAGATTTATATTTAGTAATTGTAGATTTGGGAGCGACTAAAGATACGCAGCTTATCTTAAATCAACTCAATCAGTGTTACCCTTTCGCCCAGAATTTGGTACAGCAAAATGTACAAAAATACTTGGGGGAAATTAGCTCTAGAATTACTCAACAAGCATTAGTCGCACTACAACAAGGAGATGCAGAATTACTCGGTTCTTTAATGACTCAAGCACAAACAGAATTCGATCGCTATTTAATCCCTGCCTGTCCCAGTCAATTAACTGCGCCCATCTTACATAAAATTTTAAACTATGAGCCAATACAGCCTTACCTTTGGGGCGGTAAAGGTGTTGGCTCTCAAGGAGATGGTACGGCACAATTTATAGTTAAAGATCGAGTAAGTCAACAAAAAGTAATAGACATTATTACTCGAGATTTCCCGCAAATGCAGTGTTTAAAGTTAACCATAAAAAGTACTCACAAAACTTATTAATAACGATCTAGTTCTTTTTCTAGCTCGCGGTCGCTTTTCTTATTCTCTATTTAGGGTTTGCTGAATAAGTAAGCGAAAAAATTCACAAAAATCAACTTGGTTAAAAAGATAAGTTTTCCTGTTAGTAACTAAGGTTTAATATCAACTTTGATAATAGAAAAGTCAGAAATCAAGCCTAATTTATAG
>JASJDJ010000194.1 GCA_030065635.1 Xenococcaceae cyanobacterium MO_188.B32 | reverse complement strand
TGGTCAACTTCTGCCACAAAGACATTGCGTCGTTTACCTACATATTTGAGAAGAGAACGAAACTGACCGAATCCAGCATCAACCGTATGCTTGCCTAGAAACCCTTTAGCCATGATACGAAAGTCTATATCTTCCAAGAAGATTGTATCTGCCAGATCACAGAGTTTGTGGGCAAGCTTGAACTGGTAATCTTTACGCACAAAGGCAATATGATTGTGCATTGCTTCTACTTTTTTTCTGGCTTTTTCGTAGTTCTTGGAGCGTTTCTCGGCGAGCGTTCCCTTGCGCCTATCGGCGACGCGGGGTCTCGCCTCTTTTTTAGACAGTCTGCTTTGTAGCACTTTCAGCCGACGGTACAGCGTCTTGAAAAATTTACGTCCAGGTTCAACAAAACCATCACTTGTCGCACAATAGGATAACAAACTATCCTACGGATAAGGAGCGGGACTTATAGCTCCCCCAAACCCCCTCAACAGTTAAAATAGAACTCACCGTTCGCTCATTTTAAAATTGAGTTGATTAATAAATGATATAAACCATTTATGTACAAGGCTTTCAGCTATTTGAGAGGGGACAGAGTGAAAATTTCATTAGACCACTCTGGCAACGAAGCGCTCGGGGCTTGAAAAATCTTAGGATCGCGATCGCCTTTTCTACATTCCCTCTGGCTTACCTTCTCTACATCTTCTTAAATCCTTATGCCGTAAGCATTTTGCCCTTATAATTCTGAAGGACTCAGAAATTTGAGCGAACGGTGAGATTTAGATAAACAATGCTAAATATCTAGAGAATATCATTATGTATGGGTAGTATGTCATCAGAGTTGGTTGAGATCGGGCAAAATCCCTTTTTGCGATCGCTTTTTCAAGAAAATGGGCAACTTAATGTAACATCTAGTTAAGCAACAATCTAGAAATTTATCTTGGGCAATTTATGCGTAAACCCAAGCAACGTCAAACTTTACCTCCATCCAAACCCATAATTAGAAGAATTAAGCGTTCTCGCAATAGACTTTTAGAACTTTTGGAACATCCTTGCAGCGATCTTTACCACTGGTTACTAGTCATTTCTTGGGCAAAATTTTTATGGTTAATTAGTTTGTTCTATTTACTAATTAATATTTTGTTTGCCTTTGCTTACGTTACTACAGGAGATGGAATTGCTAATGCCGAATCTGGTTCATTGATTGATGCTTTTTTCTTTAGCGTTCAAAGTATGTCTACCATTGGTTATGGGGCAATGTATCCTCAAACCATTTATGCGCAAATCTTAGTCACGATCGAAGTATTTGTCGGACTATTATTGGTAGCCGTGGGAACGGGTTTAATGTTTGCCCGTTTTGCCAATGTAAAAGCTCGTGTTCTTTTTAGTAATGTAGCAGTTGTTTGTCCTTTTAATGGTGTACCTACTCTGATGTTTAGAGTAGCTAATCAAAGAGATAACCGTATTATTGAAGCTAAAATACGCATGAGCTTACTGAAAAACGAAATTAGCCCAGAAGGACATCATTTAAGGCGTTTTTACGACTTAAAGTTATTACGTTCTCACTCTCCCAGTTTTCGTCTGAGTTGGCAAGTTATGCACCCTATTGATGAAGATAGTCCTTTTTATGGGGAGACACCCATATCTTTAGCTGAGTTAGATGGAGAAGTCTTAATTACCTTAACTGGTTTGGATGAAACTTTTTCCCAGACCATTCATGCCCGTCATGCTTATTCTTGTCGAGATATATTATGGGCGATGCGTCTTGTCGATATTTTATATCAAACCGAAGATGGTAGATATATAGTTGACTATGAAAACTTTCATAATGTGATTCCTGTAGAAGATTAATCGAATATTTATAATAGGTTAAAAGAGATTCGAGTAAAAAAATGGAATCGATCGCTATTCCCAAGGGATTTAGAGTAACTCCAGAACAATTCGAGCAACTAGCATATGCCGAACAACTAGCACGCATGGAGTTAACTAAAGATGGAGAATTAATTGTTATGAGTCCCACAGGAGGAACAGCAGGAGGAAAAAACTTCAATCTATATTTAGATTTAGGAATTTGGAATCGTCAAACTAAATTAGGACAGGCTTTTGATTCTTCTACTATTTTTGTTTTACCTAACGGTGCGAGAAGAAGTCCCGACGTTAGTTGGATTAAACTAGAACGATGGAATCAACTAACTGTCGCGCAACAAGATGGCTTTCCTCCCCTTGCTCCTGATTTTGTGATTGAATTAGTAAGTCCTAGTGACATCAAGCATCAGAGATACAAGGATTTACAGGCTAAGATGCAGGAATATTTAGATAATGGCGTTAAGCTGGGTTGGTTAATTGAGCCATCAGCAAAAACAGTAGAAATATATAGAGTCGGGCAACAAGTAGAAATTTTAAATAATCCTCAAACCCTATCAGGAGAAGATGTTTTGCCTGGATTTATCTTAGATTTAAGTGAGATTTTTAGTTGATTAATCGATCTTAATGAAAAATAGTGGTTTTACTATTAGGGCGATAGATCGCCAATAATAATGAATAGTTACGAGTTTGAAATATGTTCAATAGGCAACAATGATCTATTTATTTCAAAGTATGATTTGGGCTAAACTCTGTTGGGATTTAAGCTTTACTGAGAAAGTAGAACTTATCAATCTGTTGCCAAAAATAAATTGTTCTTATCCAATTTCATTAGTTTGAGGTTCAAGGTGCGGAATATTGCTAAAAATACTTGTTTTACTATTAAAGCGATCGCCTTGAGCGATTTTTCTCTCATTCTCACTCGCTCCAGTTCATACTCGTTCTTTTTCTTCAAAATCGTAAATAATGTTACCCGTATCGCCAGAGCGAATCACAAAAATATCTGCATCAGTACCACCGAGAAGTTGATCGCTGCCAGTACTACCATCAAGAAGGTCATTGCCAGCACCGCCGACTAAGACATCATTGCCTGCACCGCCGAGAAGGGTATCTCCTGCACCATCGCCATAGAGGATATCATTACCATCGCTACCCATAACAGTATCACTATCGTCACCGCCTTGAAGGAAACAGAGTGTTGACAAAGATTGGCTGATTCACCACTTCTTCATTTTGTTCTTCTTTGCTCCAGCTACCAACCGCCAAGTCGTGAATATCTAAATCCCCCGTAATATAGCTTATTTGCGGGACATACAGACAGTCATAACCATCTTGTTGTTGTCTAGGCTCCAGAATATTTTCCAACCGCCACAGTTGATACAAAGAACTTAACCAAATAGTCTTTTCAGTAGCGTGTAAACCCATACAACGCTCAAAACTTCTTTCAAATACGGATAGTTTACCGCTTGGTTGCAAACCAATTAAAAAGATTTTCCCCCCCTTGGTAAGTAGAAAAAGTTAAGGAGATATGCTGCTCGAATAACCACGCAGTAAACTGACGAGAAGCATTTAATTCTAACTTGGGTTTATTGGTTGTACTTTGGTCTTTAATACTGTTAGTAGCAATCATCTAATTGTTAGAATAGTAGACTAAAGATAATTTTGATTTGATTGAAATACCTAGTTACTAAGACATTTTCTTTAAGTAATGCTTTGACTAAGTAGTTCTATTTAATTGAACTTTCCTCTAACTTTTTAACACTTACATTAGCTGATGACTTCAGTATTTTTATGTTCAGTAATTTTTATGAGTACATAACTTATCCAGGGTAAGCGCAAGAGACAATAACAAATATAAAAAGATTTATGAATTTTTTGCTCAACTAAGGACTAGCTACTCCTTCACAAGGAATGATACAAAGAGTAATAAAAGAAAAAATATCATAATTTCTATGATTGCTATTTATCCAGGTAGTTTCGATCCGATTACTTTTGGTCATCTCGATATTATCGATCGCGGTGCCAAACTGTTCGACTCAGTGATTGTGGCCGTGCTTTCTAATCCTAGTAAAAAACCTTTATTTAGTGTAGAGCAAAGAGTAGAACAAATCCGATACTGTACCAGTCATTTAGCCAATGTAAAAGTAGATAGTTTTACTGGGCTTACTGTTGATTATGCCAAACTAAGAGACGCAAAAGTATTATTAAGAGGTTTAAGAGTACTGTCAGATTTTGAAAAAGAATTACAAATGGCGCATACTAATAGTACTCTCTGGACAGAAATAGAAACTGTTTTTCTGGCTACTGCCAAAGAATATAGTTTTTTAAGTAGTAGTGTAGTTAAAGAAATTGCTCAATTCGGTGGCGCGATCGATCATTTAGTTCCAGCTAATATTGTTCGAGATATTTGTAATTATTATCAAAATAAAACGTAGGGGCGGTTCGCGAACCGCCCCTACGGGGTAAATCGTAATGTAATTACTAAAAGTTATCAGAAATTTCTACCTTGTCTGCTGGTAACTCTTTTACTATTTCTGCCGACTGTAAAATTGGGGTACTAGTAACAGAATCAGTTGCCAAAGTAAACAAAGGATTAGATAAAATTCCTGCCAGAGAAGTAGCAACGACAGAAACCACTAAACCTACTTGCATAGGGCGCATTCCTGGTAAATTCCAGTTGATTTCAGGATAGTTTTTGACAGATTCGGACATTTCCTGGGGTTCTTTTACTACCATCATTTTGACAACACGAATATAGTAGTAAATGGAAACTACACTAGTAATTAAACCGAGTAAAACTAAACCGTACATTCCTGCTTGCCAACCAGCCCAGAAGAGATAAATCTTGCCGAAAAAACCAGCCAAAGGAGGAATACCGCCTAAAGAAAGAAGACAGATACTCAAACAAAGAGTAATTACAGGGTCTTTATGATACAGTCCAGCATATTCGCTGATTTGGTCTGTGCCAGTGCGTAGAGCAAAGAGAATTACACAAGTAAAAGCTCCTAAGTTCATAAACAGGTAGATTAGCAGATAAAAAATCATGCTAGAGTAGCCCGCATCTGTACCTGCAATCAAACCAATCATGACAAAACCAGCTTGAGCGATCGAAGAATAAGCTAGCATCCGCTTCATACTGGTTTGTGCCAAAGCTACCACATTACCCAATACCATACTGAGAATAGCTAGGGCGGTAAAGATAAAATGCCACTGTTCGCTAACTAAAGCAAAAGCTGTCACTAGCATCCGAATGGCAAGGGCAAAACCTGCTGCTTTAGAACCGACTGAGAGGAATGCCACTACAGGAGTAGGAGAACCTTCGTACACATCAGGAGTCCATTGATGGAAGGGAACAGCAGAAATTTTGAAAGCAATACCCGCAATCACAAATACTAAAGAAATCGCCAGTCCCAAAGATTGACCGCTAGTAACCTCCGTAATGGTAGCAGCGATCGCATTTAAATTAGTTTCTCCGCCAGACAATCCATACAACAGAGATACGCCATAGAGGAAAATAGCCGAACTAGAAGCCCCAATGAGCAAGTATTTTAAAGCTGCTTCATTAGAACGGGGATCGCGCTTCATATAGCCTGTCATCAGGTAGGAGGAAATACTCAGCATTTCCAGGGAAATAAAAATCATCACTAACTCATTTGCCCCAGAGAGAAACATTCCTCCCAAAGTAGCAGTGAGCATAATGCCGATAAATTCTGCCAGAGAAGTACCCGACTGCTGAATGTAGCGAATAGTCATGGGAATGGTCACTGCTGTTGAAAGAGCAACGATACCCCGAAAAACAATGCTCAAATTATCGCCACTAAAAGCACCTAAAAAAGCATCGGGATTGGGAGTATCCCATTGTAAATAAAGAGCTATTATAGATGTCAGTAAGCCAGCGATCGCTACATAAGGTAGCCAACGAGCAGAACTACGACCAACAATCAAGTCGCCGATTAAAATTACCATTAGGGTTATAATAACAATCCCTTCTGGCAAAATTATTCCCGCATTAAGTTGGGCAGCAATATTACTAGAAAAATCCATAGAGTTTTCGGTAAAGTCTAAAAAATAGCAATCGGTAAGTTGTTAACTTTCTTTCCACTAGCTAAGCATAGTCAAAAAAGATGACAATTTGGGAAAGCAACGTTAACTTGGTTAAAAAACCTTTACAGAGGATTGTAACCTACAAGCTGTCTTTATCTTGCCGAAATCTTTCTCTATTGTTTAGGGTAAATAGGCGCAAACTAATGATATTTGTTGGGTATGTTGAAATTAAATTTAAATCAAAAAAGATGTTTACTCTTGAACCGACTATAAATATATATTAGGGAGTTAACCTCTATTTCAAATAAACACTAGTTATTCTATCGCGCTAATTTCACTTCTATATCTCTATGTCAACTCTGGTTATCGTTGAATCTCCTACCAAAGCCCGTACTATCCGCAACTATCTGCCTTCTAGTTATCAAATAGAAGCATCTATGGGACACGTCCGCGATCTACCTTCATCGGCGGATGAGATTCCTGCTGCCTACAAGGATAAACGTTGGGCAAAGGATTTTGGAGTTAATGTAGAAAACGATTTTGAACCGATTTACGTTGTTCCGAAAACTAAAAAAAAGGTGGTTCAAAATCTCAAAGATGCTCTTAAAGAAGCAGATGAACTAATTTTAGCCACAGATGAAGATAGAGAAGGAGAAAGTATTAGCTGGCATTTACTACAGCTACTCAAACCAAAAGTTCCTGTCAAACGGATGGTTTTCCACGAAATCACTCGCGAGGCAATTCAAAAGGCATTACAAGACTGTCGCGATGTAGACGAAGATTTGGTTCATGCCCAAGAAACTCGCCGTATTTTAGACAGATTAGTCGGTTATACCCTCTCTCCCCTACTCTGGAAAAAAATTGCTAGAGGTTTATCTGCTGGACGAGTACAGTCAGTGGCAGTACGTTTATTGGTTGAAAGAGAAAGGGAACGTCGGGCTTTTCAATCTGGGGATTATTGGGATTTAAAAGCGATTTTAGAACAGAAAAAAAATCCTTTTGAGGCTAAATTAGTTACCCTCGATGGCAAAAAATTAGCTACAGGCAGCGATTTTGACCCAGATACAGGAAAAATTGCCGAAGGTAGAGATGTAGTCTTGCTCAACGAAGCAGAAGCTAATGCTCTCAAAGAAAGACTAATCGATAAAACTTGGACGGTTAGCAACAGAGAAGAAAAAGCAACCAAAAGAAGACCATATCCACCTTTTACTACTTCGACTCTACAACAAGAAGCTAACCGTAAACTGGGTATTTCGGCTAGAGATACCATGAGAACTGCCCAAAAACTTTACGAACAAGGCTATATCACTTATATGCGGACAGATTCAGTCCATTTGTCTACTGAAGCGATCGCCGCAGCCAGGTCTTGTGTAGAACAGATGTATGGTAAAGAATATCTCAGCCCCAAACCCAAGCAATACAGTACCAAGAGTAAATCAGCACAAGAGGCACACGAAGCTATCCGCCCTGCGGGTAATACTTTCCGTACTCCCAAAGAAACAGATTTGGCAGATCGAGAATTTAAACTCTATGACTTGATTTGGAAGCGGACGGTGGCTTGTCAAATGGCAGATGCCAGATTAACCCAGATTACCGTCAATGTCGATGTAGAAAATGCCGTTTTTCGCTCATCGGGACAAAGAATTGATTTTCCTGGCTTTTTCCGTGCCTATGTCGAAGGTTCAGACGATCCCGAAGCAGCTTTAGAAGACAGAGAAGTATTACTGCCACCCCTAAAAGTAGGCGATACTCCCGATTGTAAAGAACTAGAAGCTATCGGACATGAAACTCAGCCTCCAGCTAGGTATACAGAAGCATCTCTAGTGAAAACCTTAGAAAAAGAAGGAATTGGTAGACCCAGTACTTATGCTACTGTTATCGGTACCATTATCGATCGCGGTTACGCCCAGATGCGAAGTAAGGCTTTAGTCCCCAGCTTCACGGCATTTGCCGTTACTAGCCTTTTAGAAGAACATTTTCCCGATTTAGTTAATACTGGGTTTACTTCTCAAATGGAGCAAACTTTAGACGAAATTGCTACAGGAGAAGCCCACTGGTTGCCTTATTTAAAAGACTTTTTTAAGGGAGAAAAAGGCTTAGAAAATCAAGTCAAAGTTAGGGAAGAAGGAATAGATTCTATTGCTGCCAAGACAATTCGATTAGATAATCTAGATGCGAAGATTCGGATTGGTAGATATGGCCCTTTTATCGAGGTGGATAATGAGAATGAGGAAGAAGCAATTAAAGTTTCGATTCCTGTCAATTTAACTCCTGCCGATCTCGATCCCGAACAAATACAATCCCTAGTCAAACAAAAATTAGAAGGCCCTGATAAAGTAGGACTGCATTCAGAAACGGGAGAGCCAATTTATCTCAAAAAAGGTCCTTATGGGGATTATGTTCAATTAGGGGACAAAACCGACGATAATCCCAAACCCAAACAAGTATCTCTTCCTAAAGGAGTAAAACCAGAAGATGTTACTCTAGAAACAGCAGTAGGTTTGTTATCCCTTCCCCGTCTGTTGGGAATACACCCAGGCACGGAAGGTAAAATTAAGGCTGGTTTGGGGCGTTTCGGTCCTTATATCGTTCACGAATTTAAAGAAGAGGGAGAGAAAAAGCTACAAAGAGATTATCGTTCCCTCAAAGCAGAGGATGATGTGCTAAGCGTAGGTTTCGATCGCGCTATGGAATTATTAGCACAACCCAAGCGTACTCGCGGTAAAAGTAGCAAGAAACCTTTACGGGAATTAGGTGTTCATCCTGAAGATAATGAACCAGTAAATATCTATAAAGGGGTAGGGTCTTACCCTGACTATATTAAACACGGTAAAGTTAATGTGAGTCTTCCTGAAGGGGAAACAGCAGAAAGCATTACTTTGGAAACAGCGTTGGCTTTACTCGCTGAAAAAGCTGCTACTAAAAAGAAAACTACCAAGAAGAAAACAACTAAAACTACAGCTAAGAAAAAAACTACCGCCAAAAAAACTACTAGCAAAAAAACTACTAAATAATACGATCGCTCGTATATTCTGTAAGTAAGGTAGGCAACCTCAGTTTTAATTCTCTAGAATACTCAAAAACTAACATTGCCCACCCTACAAAGGCGCGATCGCCTTTTGGGTGAGAAAAGCGGGTAATCAATGGATTAATTTTAGTAAAAGGCTTTTTACAATCAGTGCATTTTAATTGTCTTCGATTTATTTTTAAATAGACTTGGTGTTCTGACTGAGGTAAATCCCGCACTAAATACTCATGATGCAAGGTGTAGGCGATCAGGCGAAGCCTGCCAGTCCCGTCAAGCGGGATAATATCAAGCTGGGCGCTTTTTTTTCCGCAACGAGGACAACAGGATTTTTTCTCAATTTTTTCTACAGTAATGACTATTCCAAATCCTTCAATAAACTGATAATCTTTAACTTTTAATTCTGGTAATTTAATTATTCGAGCGAATATATTAAGCTCTGGAAAAGATGCCATCTAAATAAATAAGCAATTACAATAGTATTTTTATATCCTTTATAATATGATGACAGCTCCTGAAAATCAAGCAATATCAGGCTGTTCAGGATTATTCCTTTGGTAATTGTCTGGCGATCACGCAGTGCCAGCTTCGCTGATCGCGCTTCTTTTTAGCATAGTCAAATCGGAAGAGCCCCATTTTTTCTGAAAAATTTTGCGCGTATTCCTCTTCAAATTCTGACCAAGGTATTAATTCTGCCATGATTACCCATCGGTTTTCTGATGACAATTTACCCTCAAAAGGTAATTTAAATTTTTCTGGAGTAATGGTCGACTGGTCAGATTTACGGTACATTTGTTCTGGCTGATGGGATGCAAAGTGCAAGGGTCTTTTACGAATTTTAAGGCTTTTTCGCCCTTTTCTCCTCACTTTTTTCTGCACCAAAAATCCTTGTAACCTTCTTTAGCTCAACTATTCAAACTTATTCAGCAAACCCTATCTAGTGTTTACCACGGGAATTAAGTAGTCGGACATAAGTTTTGATATCTATATAAACTTTTGTAAATACACCCAAAACGTTTGTGGCACGATAATTAGCTGTCTCTTACATTTCTTAACACAGAGTTGTTTATTTATGTCCGACTACTTACGGAAGAAGCTCCTTACTTTAAGTAAATATACTCAGATACTAGGGAAGCAGATCTAAACCAATACGCAGAGTAAGAGATTATTAATGTTGAGGATTTTAATTGTTGATGACACTAACCTCATTAGGCAAGCTTTAAACATTTGTTTTCAAGCCGAATCTGACTTGAAAATAGTCGGCACGGCGCGAAATGGAAAAGAAGCGATCGCTAAAATTGTCAAATTCAATCCAGACATAGTGGTGATGGACATGGACATGCCAGAAATGGATGGATTGACCGCTACTACCATTATTAGTGAGTATATTAGTCGGACAAAAGTCGTAATTTTCAGTAGTTACAGTCATCAAAATTATATTGAGCGAGCTTTGAGAGTAGGAGCCAGCGGATACTTGCTCAAAAGCCAACCTGTGGATGAATTACCTGAAGCCATTAGGTTAATCCATCATCATGACTCACCGTTCGCTCGCCCTTTCTGAGCCCTTCAGAATTATAATGACGAAAAGCTTACGGCATAAGGGTTTAAGAAGATGTAGAGGAGGTAAGCCAGAGGGAATTTAGTTCATGCGATCGCGCTCTTCAGATTCTTCAAGTCCCGATCGCTTCGTGGTCATAGCGATCGCCTAAAATTGTCTCTCTATCTCCTGTTAAACGGCTGAAAGCCTTGTACAGAGGCTTATTGCTCTCATTTATTAACCAACTCCATTTAAAAATAAGCGAACGGTGAGTCATGATGTTCAGATTATCCCCGATGCTTCTGGCGAGAAATCTTATCGAGTAATTTTCCCCTCTTTAGCTGGTGTAGAACAACAGCCAACAAATTTAAATAAGAAAGAACAAAAGGCAAAGACAAAAACACGGCAAAAAGAAGAAGCTTACGCAAATAATTGGTCATCTTATCCATTTTGGACTGATGTTCCTCAGCTCATAGCTGGGTGGAAACAGTGGAGGAAGAAAAGTAGAGTTTCTGTCTGGTCACTGTTAGGAATGACAGCTGTTCTGACCAGCTTTCTCGAATATGAGACAACAGTTAAAGTTCATGCTCAAATAAGCCATGACCATGAATTGGCTACTAGTCAAACTCCTCTGGTGGCTAAAGCTTTTGTTTCCGCTCAAGATATTGACAAAATTGTGGCCGAGCAAGAAGTCGAGTTAAGACGGAACTTTCAGATTAAAAAATCAACGAAAGCCTTGTCCAGAGGGGCTTTCATCTATTTTGAAAGACCCGGTTACTGGGTACGATCTCTCTGAGGCGTACCTGAAGAGTGTTTTGAGGCGGTCTGCTTCGCAGTGCCTTCGGCAGCGCACCTATGTTTTGACTATACCGCGATCGCTAAAATTAAACAAGAGCTTACATGGACACAGCAGTTGATTGGTACATACGTTCAAAGCTTTGCGAAGAAAGGCTTTAAGTCTTGTTTTAATACATTTGTATGCTGAAAGTTCCG
>JASJDJ010000193.1 GCA_030065635.1 Xenococcaceae cyanobacterium MO_188.B32 | reverse complement strand
CGCCATTGCCCACTGCATTGATCAAGCCAATACAAAACACAAGGAGAAATTGTCGAGCCTATTGAGTTGGAATTTTCAGTCCTTCAAAAAAGTCCAGATCTCAACCGTCTAGAGTAGAATCAACAGTGAAGGTAATTTTTAGAGATAATGCCGCGGAAGATGGAGACACGATCTCTTTTAGTCTTAATCGTCAACCTTATAGTGGCACTGTTTATCTGACTAATGCTGGAACTGCTTTTGATTTACCTCTCAATCCTGGGGCAAATCTCTTGGCGGTCTATGGTGCTAAGGATGGAGTAGGGGGGATTACTTTTGAGGCAGTAGTGGTTGATGGAGTAAAGAGTAATACTACTATGACCTTAGTACCTTTTCCTGAAGGAGAAACGGCAGCCTTTAATATTATTCGTCGTTAGTTATTGGTGTAGGGCAATTATTCTCAGCTTATTCGGGTCAGGAGCGACCTCAAACCCTTTGAAATCAATAGTCTCGCTCGTATTACCTTAAAACCCAATTATCGGTACTTCGATTGAAAATTCCACGTTTAGTGAATTTCGGGGAATTGATTAAGTACCTCAAAATTAACTATTTTCATGCATTTTGGCTACTCCGTCTTAACCTGACAAGACCAGATCATGAAAGCAAAGTATCATAACATCCAAGTGAAAAAATAGAATAAAATTAGCGCAACCTGTCGATGATATCTAAACTAATTTAATGGCTTTATCTTCGTCTGACCAAACTTTACTCACCCTGATGCTGGTGTTGAATAGCCTAAAGCAATCTCTCGGTGAAAAAACACGAACTCGATTATATGATATTGGAGAGCAAATAGAACTCGCTTCCGACCTTGACGACTGGGAAGTTATCCAAGAAGGTTTGATAGATATTATTTCTAACGATCTGCTCTTGAACGGACAGTTTGAAGAGATCTTGGCAAAGCTGAATGCTTTAGATAGCGATCGAGAATATCAGCTAATGCCAACACAAGAAGAATTAACACAAACGTTTGCATTAAATAAAGAGCTTGAAATACGTCACTACGAAATTGAGCTCAAGCCTGATCGAGAAAGTCGAGAAATTGCTAATCTCGTCAGAAAAGTAATTAAAAGCGATCGCCCTTCAGAAATGACTCGACAAAGTGGGTTTTCAGAGTGGCTTAATCGAATTAAAAAACTACTTTAATCTTCTTAACTTTTTGCATAAACACAGTAATTCATGAGCGATCTAATCTATCCAGCTTTATACTTATTTCTCTATGACCTACGTGAAGGGTTGGGAGATAGTCCTAATAAAATTGACAAAAATTGGAAAAACTTTCGGCGAAAGTTACCAAGAGAAGACAACTCAAATGAACCAAATCTCAATAACATTCTGATTCATTCTTTCCAGCAAGAAGATAAAAATTTAGATAGTGAATATGTAGAACTTCTGCCTGAACTTAATAAACCCGAACTTAATCTTAATAATCGGAGAATTAGGATTGAAGATAATTTTGAAGGTTATCCCGTAGAGGTATCTTATTATCCAGTTCGACTCTTCGATACCTATGGTCTTGTTCTAGATTGTACCTGCAAAAGTCTAGTAAATGAATTAACAGAAGATAAAATTTCTTATCCAATTAATTGTTATACTGCTCTGCAAAAACATATTAATCAAAGGCGTAACGAACAATCTGCTACCTTGGGGGAAACTTGGATGATTTTCGCTGAGGTATCGCTGCGTTCTAGTAAGAGTGTTCGAGAAATTGCTCTAGAATGTTATCAAACTTTAGTTCCTGGAGCGAATTGGGAAGAGAATTTTCAAGGGAAAGGTCAAATATTTGGCGGGACTATCTTTGAACTTTGGGGATATCCTTCAATAGTACAATCATCTCAAGCAAATTTGCCTGAAAAACATCACGTTCTAATTGCTATTTATCCAGACGAACCAACTGCGAGGAAAGCCGCTGCTTTATTTTATAGTTGGCTGCGTTTGTTTTGCTATCGTCATAAAATTTTATGGGCTTATCGTCAAAGTCGTCAGTTAAAAAGCGAACTAAAAGAATATTTTGTGCCTATTTATGAAGATATTAATAATATTCAAAGTGCCAGTGCCAAGAAACAAAAACTGACAGCCCTGCGTCCTGTTTTAGATAAGGCTCAGAAAACTATCTCTGATTATTCTATAAAACTGAGCGATTTCGATTATCAAGTCCGTACCATCGAAGTTAATTTAGAAAACTATCAAAGACGTTTAGAGTATATGCAAAAACAAGTAGCATCAGAAAATAGTCCGATGCTGCTGTATAAATTAGGAGCATATCAATCTGGTTCTAGTGACCTCAAGTTTCTAGAGAAATTTAGTGGTGAAGTCACTGATAAATACTTACTGCAAGTCCGAACAGACTACAAAAACCTCAGTCCAGGTAAGGAATTACTGCAGGGGTTAATGAACTCAATTGATTCAGTCAGAAGCATTATTGAAATTGAGCAAGCGGAACGCGATCGCAAGTTTCAGGAGATTGTGGGTATAGGGGGAGTAGCTTTAGCAGTAGGGGGAATTGCTACTGGTATAGCTACTGATTTTCCGACTATACTTCGCACGGGCCTAACTTGCGGCTTTTCCATCTATAATACCACCGTCAAGCAAAAGCTCAGATTGTGACCGTGCAGAGTATAGTTAAGTGTTTTTTTAACAGATTAAGTCATGCGACTGTATCAACCTTTCAAGTGTGTGGACAACTCAGCCAAGTTCAATCCTGTCCACTGCACTATGAAGTAGAGCTACCATTAAAGTTAAATATTCCCGCAGGTGTCTAGTCATCAAGAAATTCTCACGCACAAACTCCTTCGCTTTTTTCCCCATCTCCTCAATTTTGTCTGGCTCCTGTAGTAAATAACGAATACGAAGAGCTGCGCCTTCTGGAGTATTTACCAAAAAACCAGTATGGTAATTGATGACCTGAAGCCTAATTCCCCCTGTATCTCCCCCAATCACTGGTTTACCTTTCCACATTCCTTCAGTTACTGTCAAACCAAAACCCTCTTTGGTAGACTTTTGTAAGACAATATCTGCTGCCCTTTGCAGTGCATTAATAGTACGGTGGTCATCTGGAGGCAGCAAAAGCACATGGATATCTGGATCGTCAGCAGCAGCAGCCTTAACTTCCTCAATTACGATTTTGCCTTCGGGATCGTCTGTAGCACTACCGCCAGCTAAGACTAACTGGAGGGAAGGAACGAATTTAGTTGCTAAACGATAGGCGCGAATAACTCCGACTGGATCTTTGAAACGGTCAAAACGGGATATTTGTACTATCAGTGGTCGCTGTCGATCCAGAGAAAAGCGATCGCAGACGGCATCAATTTCATTTAGCTCTAGATCGATATTCTTGTCGCTCAAAGGATCGATGCTGGGGGGAATGAGATATTCTGGATGGGGTAAAGCTCTGGCAAAAGCAGCTAAGGAAAAAATACTAGCGTCGTAGTTATTCACAAACGGCTGGAGAAATTTCCAAACAGGGCGATAGGGATGACTAGCATCAATATGACAACGCCATACCCACTTACCCTTACGGTTGGGACAGTAATTGAGTAAGGGGGCAGGTTGAGGATCGTGAATGAACACGAAGTCGGCTGCTTCAAGAGTAGAGCGAAGCTTATCCGCGTTATCAGCGTTTACCTCCTCGTAGTGTCTTAACAAGGAACCGCTAATTGGGACTTGGTTGCCTTGGAGAGCATTGTGCATACTTTTGGTACATTGAAAAAACTCCTCGTCCCCTGTAATCACCTCCCAAGAAGCATTAATATCCAACTCTCGCATCAAAGGAACTAACTTAGTTAGAATCTCGGCTACACCACCCCCTACAGCAGTAGAATTAACGTGAACTACATTCATCCCTTGCAAGGGTTTGGCTAGTTGTCGCAATTGGTCGAGCACCTCTTCCCCTGCTACTCGGGCATAGGTTTCGAGTATGTTCATCGGTTCACTCCCAAACAACAATTTTGAAAGATGACAGTTAATTGCTGACGCAGTTCGGTTAAGGTTTCAAAATAGGGGTCGATACTAGCTAACTGTGTTGATAACTCTTGATACAAACCATTAAAACTAGCTAGCCAGAAGCGAAAATCATCGCTGCTATCGCTTAAGCGTCTTCTCGCGTCGATAAAGTGATAGAAAATACTGCTAGTTGACAAGTGGGGCATTAACTCCCCTAATTGTTCTGGGCGTTCAACTCGCATATCGGTATCGAAGACTACAATTTGCGCCCGAATAAACTCGAATGGTTCGGTTGCCAGCATCCAAGGTAAATATTCGCTTTCGTCTAATCTTTCTTCAATGATATCTAGTAATTCTTGTCGTAAGTCTTCTAAGTCTGAGTAAAAACTCGGATCGACCATTGCCAAACGTTCTGCTAGTTTATCGTCGTGTAGTCCTCGTCGCGCCCAAGAAGCAAAATCGTTATTGTACTCCCGCTCTTCAAACCGAGGTTCTAGTAAACCGCCCCAGAAATGATGATAAATACTGTTGGGATTGATAGTCACTAGATTGTC
Organism: Xenococcaceae cyanobacterium MO_188.B32; assembly: GCA_030065635.1. GTDB lineage: Bacteria > Cyanobacteriota > Cyanobacteriia > Cyanobacteriales > Xenococcaceae > JASJDJ01. The sequence continues at coordinate 6,867 of JASJDJ010000193.1, read as the reverse complement.
TCGTAATTCTTTGAGAGTAAGAGCTTGTTGACCTGTGGCGATCGCAATTAAGGCGCAGTCTTTCAGGGCAAAAGGAGCTACTCCTTCAGGTGAGGATGGATTGAGAATTGTTTCAGTTTCGTCGGACATTACAGTTATTCTCCCAGGTAGATATTTCTTCGGTTATGGCTTAGTTCCTTACTGCTCTAACCTTGCTAAAAGCTCTAGCACTACACCATTAGTCCAGCCAAAACCAATTTCATTAGAACTGTAGCCGAAGAAAATTTCATCGGAGACATCGGCAGAACATTTTTCTAAGTCGTACTTTTCTACTATCGTGCCACTCTTGTCGAACTCTTGAACCACTAGCTTAATGAATTTACAAGCAAGGCGGTTAGCTTCTTGATGATAACCATAGCGACGTAGTCCCTCAACCGCAAATAACTGCAAAGGAGCCCACCCAAAAGGCGCATCCCACTGGTTTCCCGATACATGGGTACTGGTTAGTAGTCCTCCTAGGGCTTCAAAATTGGGTAGATTTTCTACTACACGCTTTGCCTGATATTCTGAGGCAATTCCCGCCCAGAGGGGTAAAAAGGTAGTCGCAAATTCATAGGGACGACGTTCGCCAGTGCGGAAATTATAGTCAAAGTAAAGTCCTGCTGTTTCATCCCAAAGAAATCGAGCGATCGCCTGATGCCTTCTTTCGGCATGGTGTTCCCAAAAAGCAATGCTATCTTGATGTCCAATAATTTGATTGATCCGAGCAATATCTCTTTCCATCTGATAGATTAAGACGTTGAGACAGACGGGAGCATAGTGAATAATATCTACACTAAATGGTCCGAAGCGGTTGGTAGGATCGAACCCAGACTCGCGCATCGAGCGATCGCCTTGGTAAAATAAATCGGTAAGGCAATCTCGTTCTCTGTCGTAGTAGAGGTTGACATCGTAATCTTCGACCTGGAAGTGACGATAATATTCTCGCACGCGATCGTAATGGGTTCTTCCTGCTTCATCTACTTCAGAACTAACTACCTCTGGTGCTGGTCCTTTCCCTAAAGCATTGTAATGGGATAATCCCGTAGCTTGATTTAAGTGCGGCGGTACTGTCCAGTAAAAATAATAACTTTCTACTTCTGGCAGCACAGAACGCAACCACTCCAAATCCTGAGTATGCTCAAACAAATTTAAAATCATCTGAGTCAGCAAAGGAGGCTGAGAACGATTGAGCATATAGGTACGATTGGCATTTAACACCGTCCCATAATGCTCGATTTCGTAGATTAATTGCTCCACCATGCTTTCGGCTAAAGCTAATTCTCCATCCCGCAATAATCCTAATTGAATAAAATAACTATCCCAACCATACATTTCATTGAAACGTCCCCCTGGTACTACATACTCGTGAGGCAGATAGAGTAAACCGTGTTCTGAGATCATGTCTACTTCAGCAGGTAAAACCCGCAGTTCGATTTGCTCAAATTCTTCAGAACTGAGAGCGGAGCGCAAAGTTGTTTTAATCTCAGCAAAATCTTCTTGGGGAGATATGTAGATTGGCCAAGGCGTACCTGGAATATGGTCTAGTTTCGGATCTTGAGCAGCATCGAGAAGATGAGCGTGATTACGGGTAAGAGTTTTCCAGGTTTGTTTGATATAGGTTCTAACTGCTTCAAGTTCTAGTTGGGAGGGAAATAAGTCGGTCGGAAGCGATATTTTAGCGGTCACAATTGCTCCAGAATCTTACCTTATTATTTTTGGCTATTTTTCTAATTCTGTCATCTGCTGTCTGTTCTAATTTTGAGCGAGTTTTAAATTCACGATTATGAGTTGTACAGTAAATATAAACTTAAGTCCTGCTCTTGTGTAGTATATATAAAATACAAAAGCCAACAGCTAATGTGTAGAATTAGATTGTAGTAACGTAAGAGAATAAACTACGCTGTAATTTCGAGGTGATCGCTTATCAGTAGAGCAACAGGAAAATATTGCAAAGCTTGACCAACAGCGATCGCATTGCTGTCACGAATTTCTTGAGCAGTAAAGACATCTTGCCAGTTAGCCTGTAATCCTTGGGGAATCTCGATGCGGGTATCAGCCCAAACTTCTTCTCCCAAAGGAAAGGTGTCTGGTTGAACTAAGCTAGTGAGGAAACGGGTCACAATGGCGATCGCGGTAGTTTCTCCTTGATGTCTGGCGAAGGCCACAATATGATCCTGGTATTGACCGATAACTTCTAGAGGAATGTAAGCACCCTGTTGAAAAAGGTCTAAATGCTGGTTTTTGGCTGCTAATGCCCTAGCAATTAGGAAGAGCTTAATCCTGCCATCTTCACAATTAGCAATCAATTGGGAAATTAAGCTCAAGATATCAATTTCGCAACGCTGTTCGAGCTCCTGCAACCATGTCCATCGCTGCTCAAAATCAACAGGACGGCGGTTATCAGGATCGACTAAACTCAAGTCCCATAGTTCAGTACCCTGATAAAAGTCAGGCACGCCAGGAGCAGTTATTTTTAATAAGGTTTGGGAAAGGGAATTCCAGATGCCGTAGTGAGCAATCCATTTCTGAAACGAACGCAATTTTCCGAGAAATTGATTTTCGGCTGAAGGCTGGAGAATTTGCTCGACAAAGGTCACAAAACCCTCTTCATAGTCGGTATCTGGTCTAATCCAAGCTGTATGTACTTTTGCCTCTCTGACCGCTTTGACGACGTAATTTTTAATGCGTTCTACAAACTCAGGGTATTCTTCTTCAGAAAAGGGAAAAGTACCAACTAAAGTTTGATATAAAAAGTATTCATCATTAGCATCGGGAATAACTAGACCGTCGATCTTACTTTTGCGCTCGCGATTTAGTTCGCTCCAACTATTTACTTCTGCTTCCCATCGTTCGGGAATTTCGGAGATGACATTAATTCTCGCCCTCACATCTTCGCTGCGTTTGGTGTCGTGGGTAGAGGTAGCATTCATCGAGTACGCCCAATGGTCTTGGCATTTCTGATTAAAATTATGAAAGACAGAAACGGGAATACCAAATAGATCGGGAGTACCACCCACTTCATTCAGGGATAACAAGCGATTGTAAACATATAAAGCTGTATCTTCGACTCCTTTCGCCGTTAAAGGACCAGAAAACTGTTGTAGTCTCATCACGAAGTGAAGCCATTGAGCTTGTTCTTCGGTGGTCAGAGATTCCTCGTATTCCAAAAGCAGGATTTTGGCAATAAAATTTAACTCATTGACCAGCCGAGGTATTTTTAGCTTCGCTTTTTCAATTATTTCTTGAACATAAGCTCGCTCGATTTCTCTTACGCCTTCTGAAGTAGTGTAGGTTCGATAAACTGGAAACAGTAATAATACCTCTAAAATTGCCCGTCTCAGACCATTAAGAGTAAAGTCACGTCCATAGCGATATTTACCAGCAATTATTTTTAAGAAATTGGCGAGATTTTCGATATCTCCTGCTAAGTTGGTTTCAGCAATTAATTGTTTGGTATCGGCTACTATTGCTTCGTAAGTAGCCTTAATTCCCGTGAAATTAACATAGATATCACTGAATTTTCGATAGTTTTCTTGCTGAGAAAAACAAAATAAACTATTTAAACAATTTAAAAAATCATAGCCTGATGTTCCTTGAATTAACCAATCATTCGGCAACTCTTCAGAGCGGGAATAATATTGATTTTCTAACTCGATAATTTTCTCGATAACAATATATATATCTCCGACTTCCTCTCTCAGTCTTTGCAGATATTCCTCAGGATTATACAGACCATCAATATGGTCAATTCGCAAACCAGTAATTTTTCCCGAGGCAACTAACTGAAAGATTAAATCGTGATGGTTTTTAAATACTGGCAAATCTTCGGTGCGAAGACAAATTAATTCATTAATAGTGAAAAAACGCCGATAGTTTAACTCTTCTGCACCAACTTTCCAAAAAGATAAACGAAAAAACTGTTCGGCTAGTAGATTATCCAATAGGTTAAAGCTTTCTGGGTTTCCTGCCTCTCCGTTGAAAATTTGGAGATTTTGGTCGATAAATTCTTTGATTTCTGTCCTGTCTCGATATAGTTCCCACAAAAGTTCTTTGACAAAATTAGTTTGATCTTTTCTCTGTTTTTTCGCAGTTTCTGCCGGAATATTTTTCAGGATATAAAGAATTCCAAAAAGTTTAATCAGATCTGGGTGTTCTCGTCCTAAGGATTTTACCAGCCTTCCCAAGTCATGGGTAATAAATTTGGAGTAGGATTCAATTCTGAGGGGAATTTTTAAGTCGTAATAATTAACGCTTAACCCCAGTTCATCATAGTTAAGTTTAATTTCTCCATTTTCGAGACAATTACCATAAAAATCCCCTAGTAGTGGGGTCAAAATTTTTCCTTTAATATCTTCATAAGGGTGTTCCCAATTGATGTCAAAATAGCTAAAGTATTCTGAATCTGGACCGTGTTCCAAAGCATCCATCAAGAATTGATTTTCACTATCATAAGCCATGTGATTGGGAACGATATCCTGTAGCCATCCCATCTCTCGTTGCTGTAGTTCATCGATTAAGGCATCAAATTCTCTTTCAGTTCCTAAAACAGGATTCAATTGATTGGGATCGACCACATCGTAGCCGTGAGTACTTCCTTCTCTTGCTTTAAATATAGGAGAAGCATAGAGGTCAGAAATACCTAATTCTGCCAGGTACGGAACTATTTTTCTGGCTGCTTGGAAATTAAAATCAGGATTAAACTGAATTCGGTAGGTTGCGGTAGGAATACGCATATTTTTTGGGGTTCTTCTGCTAATCTCTATTTATTTGCCATCTAAAGTTGTGCATATAATGCCAAACTCTGGGGTTTAATGGTCAATTTCTGAGCATCTCTTAAAAGGTCAGGCATTACTGAACCAGAGCCTAACCATTGAGAATCTGAAGAGTCCAATTGCTTGTGCCAATTACCCTCTGGCCAGGTAGTATTATAAGTTACTATTTGATCGCTGAAGTTCATTAGACAGAAAACCTGACTATTTTGACTCCATCGACGAAATAAAATCAGCTGATCTGTTTCTACACTGGAAACCTCTAAATTTTTCCGCTCCAGTTCCCTTAACGCTGGAATTTGATGACGAAGCTGTATTAACTGCTGATAGAATCTGAGCAGAGCTTGGTGTTTGCCTTCTGTGCGCTGCTGCCAGTTGAGTTGGCATCGCCGGAAAGTTTCTGGACTCTGAGCATCTGGGGGGTATCCTTGCCATTGAAAGGCTTTAAATTCTGCTTTTCTCCCCTGCCTGACAGCTTCGATTAAATCTGGATCTCCGTGACTGATAAAGTAAAGAAAAGGTACTTCTTCCCCGTATTCTTCCCCCATAAACAGTAACGGAATATAGGGAGAGAGTAAAACCGCACCAGCAGCCAATTTGAGAGCTTCAAAGGATACCAATTGAGACAAACGTTCTCCTAACATCCGATTGCCGATTTGGTCGTGATTTTGTGAGCAGATAACAAACTGAGAACTAGCGCGCTCGCCAGCAAAGCTACCGTGATAACGTTGGCGATAGGGAGAATATTGCCAAGAATAAACAAAACTTTCCTGCAGCGCTTTTTCTAGATCTTCGCAGCGACCAAAATCTTGGTAATATCCCTTCTGTTCTCCTGTAAGCAAGGTATGTAAAGAATGGTGAAAATCGTCACTCCACTGGGCATCAATACCATAACCTCCTAATTCCAGTGGATTAATTACTCGAACATCGTTTAAGTCACTTTCGGCAATGAGGTAAAATTTTCGTCCTTGTTGTTGAGAAAATTCAGTGACTTTTTCTGTCAATTCTGCTAAAAAATGCTTGGCCCCAAAATCATAAATAGCTTGAATGGCATCCAAGCGCAGGGCATCGATGTGATATTCTCGAAACCAGTACAGCGCATTTTCTATGAAGAAGTTGCGTACGCCATTGCTGTGAGCATCATCAAAGTTAATAGCACTACCCCAAGGTGTTTTATATTTATCAGTGAAATAAGGTGCAAAGTCGCTGGTGTAATTACCTTCAGGTCCAAAATGGTTGTAGACCACATCAAGGATTACGGCTATGCCTCTCTGGTGACAAGCATCAACCAGTTGTTTGAGTCCATTAACACCGCCATAGGAATTTTGTACGGCAAACGGATAAACCCCATCGTATCCCCAGTTGCGATCGCCAGGAAATTGAGCTACAGGCATCAGTTGAATGGCATTAATCCCTAGTTCTTGTAATTGATTTAAACGAGGAATAATGGCTGTAAAATTTCCCTCAGAAGTAAAAGTGCCGACGTGCAATTCGTAGATAATCAGCTTTTCTAGTCCAATACCAGCCCAATCTACATCTTTCCAATTAAATATACTGTGATCGACTACTTGAGAAGAAGCATGAACCCCTTGAGGTTGAAAGTAAGAAGCGGGATCTGGTCGGGTAGTATTTTCTCCAAGTTGATAGAGATAGAGCGTTCCAGGAACAATTTCACTAGCGGTTGTTTGCCAGTAACCCCTTCCACATGGTTGCATGGGAATCAGGCGTTTTTGAGGAGCAACAATCTCAACTGCAACTTTCTCCAATAAGGGAGCCCAGACTGTAAATTGACAATGATTATTACCTAGATAAGTTGCACCAACTCGCATCTTGAACTCTGAACTCCAAATCCTCTCTACTGATTACTATACTGACTACTTGAGATTTCTTGTGCCATAGAATTCATTACACCTAATCCGTAAAACGGGGAATTGACCTAATTTAACCCTGGGTTAGTGCGAAGGCGCGATATTTTGTTTCGTTCACGCTTTTAAGTTAATGGTATGACCTTTCCAGATAGCGAAACAAAATATTTCGTTTCACCGCACAATCGCACCTACTAGCCGTATGACAACGA
>JASJDJ010000192.1 GCA_030065635.1 Xenococcaceae cyanobacterium MO_188.B32 | reverse complement strand
ATTTGATGTCATTACTAACCTTAACTCTTTCAATCCCTCATGTTACCGTACTGACTAGCATTTTCCCCGAGATTTTCTCAGATTTTCTATCTGGCTCAAAGCTAGTCGCAGACTTGTATGCAAATTTTCGGACAAGTCTAACAGACCTCTCGACCCAGTGATGCCCGAAGCACTAACCAATTGGCTCAGTTCTCTCCTCAATTCTTGATTAATTATCTTCTTGAAGCGGGCTATGGTCAGGTTAACTGAATTAAGAAAATTTAAATCTGACCTAACTTTTTGAGAAGCTTTAAGAAAAGCAATAAATAACGCCCAACTATGGTAATTTACCTTCAAGATTTTACTCAATCTTTAGGGAAGCACCGTGATGAAAGTAGCACATAGATACAGAGAGCAAAGCGATCGATGTTCTGAATATCTTGTCCAAATATCTTGTTTAAAAGCTAGCTTGTCTACAAGTACTACAAGGTTTAAAAAGGTTGATGTGATGGCTTGATACCCGTAAGGTGATGGATAGGGTGATGGGTGAAAGTCCTGATAGTGACGGGGCGTATAAACACTTGGGGAAACTCCAAAGCTTCGATTGGATATGGCGAGGAAACCTCGCCATCGCTCTCGCTCAAGTGACAGCCCCTCATGAATGTTATGGTTGTTATGGTAAGAGTAAAAACTAGATTTAATTGAGTAGAGAATCAGGGTAATTCAAGATAGTATACTACACCCAGGGAATAATCAAGGTTGAAAATCAGATAAAAAAGAAGAGGTTTTAATTTTATCCATCACATCCATCACTAACCGTCACGGAAAAGCTGAAAGCATTACTGGTGATGAATTAGACGCAATAATCAAGCAGAATTGAACTATTTTTTGTCTAATATTTCTTGACTCCAAACTAATATTAAGGTTTGACTCTGCGGGGACTACAGAGAAGGTTAAACAGCAGATGGAATCATTTTCTGACCTCCTCTAAAGCTACCGATACTGAAACTGACGTCGATCGAGGAGAAAGATTGTGATGAAATGCTTTCACCGCCCGTGCCACTCCATCTTCTGAACGAATTTTCTGACCGAGTACAGCAGCACGCTGGCGCATCGTCTCATCCTCAACGGCCCTTCTAATCGCTGTTGTCAACCTTTCCACGGTCAATTTTTTCTGAGGAATTGGTTTGGGTCCAACTCCTAGCTGCATCACGCGATGTCCCCAAAACGGTTGGTCTGTAATAAAGGGAATGACAATATTCGGTACGCCAGCTCTTAAGGCTGCTGCGGTTGTCCCCGCTCCCCCGTGATGGACAATAGCCGTCATTTGGGGAAATAACCAGTTATGGGGAATTGAATCAATTTTAAAAACCGAATCTGGCAAATCTGCGTTACTAATGCCTCCCCACCCCGTTAGTAAAATGCCTCGTTGCCTTGTTTTTGACAAGGCTGATAAAGCAATTTCTGTCATTAATTCAGGATGGCGACCAGTCATCGAGCCAAAACCGATATAAACTGGAGGTGGACCAGCTTCCAGAAAATCTACTAACTCAGGTGGGGGTGAAAAGTCGGCAGGACTATCCAAGAACCAGTAGCCTGTTACGTGGAGTTGTTCAGTCCAGTTCCTCGGCTTAGGTATGACAGTTGGACTATAGCCATATAGAAGGGGAATTTGCTGCCAATTCTTGTCTCCAAAAGGATTATGCTGCCAAGATGGTAAATTAAGGGTATTAGCCCGCCACTGATTGATTGGCTTACGACAAATCTGCCAGAAGAGTTGCCACATTAACCAATAAGTTAATTGATTGAATAGACCTCCCAGACGCAGAGCAGGTGGCATCAAGAAATGAGGAAAATCTCGATTGGGAGAAAACGGTTGTAGTCCTGCTAGATAAAACGGCACGCCTAATTTCTGAGCAATGTCGTATCCCCAAAATGCCGTCCCATGAGCAATAATGGCATCGGTTCCTTGACAGGCCTCCCAAGAGTCAAGCAAAGCCTTTGCAGCCATCGGCTCAAGCATCTGACCATAACGATGCACAAAAGTGAAGGGATTAGCACCAGCGTCTAGCATTTTTTGACCAGACTCTTCCAACATAACGGTTTGAAAATTGCCTTCGAGGGGAGAAAAGTCCAGTTCATAGTGGCGAGTCATGGACTCAAAGTTAGCATGAGTCGCCAATTTGACTTGATGTCCAGCCCGCTGCAATCCTCGTCCCAAGGCAATAAAAGGCTGGACATCGCCACGGGAGCCAATGGTAAGAATGGTAATGTGCATAATTGGTATTTCCAGTAAGATAAGACTGGGGACAAAAAGACAGTCGATCGGGAGAAGACTTCCCCGTTACTTTTTGACTCAAGTCCCAGTTTTGGGTGTATGCTTGTAGTCTGCCAAGATGGACAAGTTTAGACCAGGCAAGATGAAAAGTTAAGTAGATAACTTAATCTCAACAGCACTTAAAGTAGCCAAGGTCATTCACTCTTTTAGGTGAGCTGATCCCTTTTTTATCAGCAGGAAGAGAAACCCAAACCGAAATTAAGTTACTGCTTCAGTGTTTGCGTTCCTCTCGCAGTCTGCTCATTTTAGACAATGTGGAGACAATTTTACTCTCTGGTGAATGTGCTGGACAATACCGTACTGGTTATCAAAATTATGGTCAACTCTTCAAGTTAGTGGGAGAAACTGCTCATTCTAGCTGTTTGATACTGACGAGTCGAGAAAAACCTGCCGAAGTTGCTGCTCTAGAGGGAATAGATTTATCGGTTCACTCTCTGCAATTACAAGGTTCGCTCTTGACTGCCCAGAAATTAATCCAAGCTAAGGGAATATCTGGCTCAGAGAAACAAAAGCAACAGTTATGTACTCGCTATGGTAGTAATCCTTTAGCACTGAAGATTGTTGCTACTTCGATTCAGGACTTATTTGACGGTGAAATTGGCAAATTTTTGGCTCAAGACACAGCGGTTTTTAATAGCATTCAAAGACTGCTCGATCGACAATTTGCACGTCTTTCTCCTTTAGAAACGACCATCATGTATTGGTTAGCGATTAATCGAGAATGGACGACTATTTCAGAATTGACAGAAGATATTGTTCCTGCTGTTGCTAAGGGCAATTTATTAGAAGCTTTAGAATCGTTGATTTGGCGAAGTCTAATTGAAAAGCAAGCTGGTAGTTACACTCAACAACCTGTAGTCATGGAATACGTCAGCAATCGCTTTATTGAGGAGATAACAGAGGAGATCGCGCATAAATCTCTGCATTTGTGCCATAGCCATGCTTTAATTAAGGCACAAGCGAGTGACTATCTCAGAAACAGCCAAATAAATTTGATTTTGCAACCCATTGTCGCTCAACTCCTTACTACCTATGGTACTCATCAAAGGATTGTCCAACAAATTAGCGAAATCCTGGTCTATTTACGAAAACAAAGTTCTCGTCAATCTGGGTATGTAGCAGGAAACCTGCTGAATATCCTCTGCCATCTGAAGATTGATTTAACAGGCTTTGATTTCTCTAACTTGGCAGTGTGGCAGGCTTATTTAACAGAAACTTCCTTAGCACAGGTCGATTTTTCTCACGCCGATCTGTCTAAATCGGTGTTTGCCCACACCTTCTCCAACATGTGGAGAGTGGCATTTAGCCCAGATGGTCAAGTGCTAGCAACGGGAAACTGGGATTATCGAGTTTACCTTTGGGATGTAGCCAGTGGAAATCTACGGTTAATTTGTTCTGGACACACCGATAAAGTCTGGTCGGTTGCCTTTCAGACCCAAGGACATCTGCTGGCTTCTGGTAGCGATGACCAAACGGTAAAACTTTGGGATGCCCGTACTGGTGAATGTCTTCGTATCTTTACCGGTCACACTGGCTGTGTGCGTTCTCTCGCTTTTTGTCCTAACGGGACATTGCTCTTCAGTGGTAGTGGAGATCGGACAATTAGACAATGGGATGTTCATACAGGGAAATGTGTCCGAGTTGTACAGGGACATACTGCTAGTATTTGGTCGATCGCTCTCTCCGACAATGGTAATCTGCTAGCTTCCGGCGGTGATGACCTAAACATCAGGCTGTGGGATACCAGCACGGGGCGTTGTCTGAAGATTCTTTCCGAGCACACCGATTGGATTCAAGCATTAGCCTTCAATCGGGAAGGAAATATTCTAGCTAGTGGGAGCGTCGATCGAACTATTCGGCTGTGGAATATGAATACTGCTAAATGTATCCGCACTTTAGAGGGTCATACTTACACGGTTACTGGGCTCACATTTATTGCTGGGCAACCTCTCCTTGCAAGTAGCAGTCAGGATAAGACAATTCGCCTCTGGAACTGGAAAACGGGCCAATGCGAGAAAACTTTTTTAGGTCATACTAATCCAATATCTAGCTTGGCAATTAACCCCCAACAAACCCTTTTAGCAAGCGGAAGTACCAATCCCACAGCTCGACTGTGGTCTTTAAGTCGAGGTACTTGCCTTCGGACATTTCAAGGAAGAATGAACTGGATTTCTTCTGTCGCTTTCAGTTCCGATGGGACTAAAGTAGTCAGTGGTTCTGAAGATCGAGCCGTGAGAGTTTGGACTATTAGCACGGGAGATTGTCTTACCCTCAAGGGGCATCGAGATGTAGTTTTCTCGGTTGCCTTTAGTCCCGATGGTCGTCTCATTGCCAGTGGCAGTTATGACCAAACCGTTAAGCTGTGGGACGTTGGCTCAGGTCAAGCGATCGAGACTTTACGAGGACATAGAGCACAAGTTTGCGCCGTGAAATTTAGTCCCGATGGCAGGATTTTAGTAAGTGGAGGCTACGATCGAAATGTTCTGCTGTGGGATGTCAAGACAGCTCAGGTGCTTAAAAGCTTGCCTGCTCATCATTTCGCCTATTCTGTTGCCTTTAGTCCTGATGGAACACTCTTAGCCGTTGCTGCGATCGATGCAGTAGTCAAATTGTGGAATCTGGAAACAGACCAATGTTGTCAAACCTTCAGCGGACATACAGATTGGTCTTGGGCAGTTGCCATTAGCCCAGATGGTAGTATTCTAGCCAGTGGGAGCAACGATCGCACCGTGAGACTGTGGGATATCCGCACGGGGAAATGTCTCCATCTGCTGGAAGGACACTGCGGTTGGATTATGTCTGTTGCCTTTAGCCAGGATGGTCGCACCTTAGCCAGTGCCAGTACTGACTGTACCATCAAGCTTTGGGATGTGAGCACGGGAGTTAGTCTTCTGACACTTGAAGAGCATAGCAGTTGGGTGCTGTCCGTTGCTTTTAGTCCCCAGGATGACATCTTAGTCAGCGGCAGTGGGGATGGAACGATTAAGTTATGGAATTCAGAAACAGGTATTTGTCAGCAAACCTGGAGACCAGAACGGTTTTATGAAGGGATGAAAATTGGCGGTGCTATGGGATTGAGTGAGGCACAGAGAGAGACACTCAAGGCTTTAGGGGCAGTGGATTCTTGAAAAATTGCTATTTCTCCTTTGTCTGCTGGTGTCAAATGTAGATTAAACACCTTCTTAGTTGCTCGTAACAAAAAAACCATTTACTTCCGCACCTTGAGAGCCGTTTCAGCACTTTAAAAGCCCCGTCCCACGGGTAAAACCGCGTGGGCTTTCAACTGCGTTATCTTTGTAAAAAACGATCGCACTTAACTATCTAGCAAAACAAAAAGCGATCGCTTATTAATATATAGAAAATAAAATATTTAGAATCAACGAACTACCTAAAAGTTATGCAGAAAGCTTATCCATAACTTCGTTAGCTGTAACTCTTTTACGTAAACGAGACATACCCCAAATTCCGCCCACGGCTAATAATCCTAGGGTAGGAGAAAACTCGAAAGGAACAGCACTCACGGCAATATTGTCAAGGAAGAAAACCTCATCATCACCAGGTAGCAAATCTGATGTATCATCTGGATCATTAGCTGGTATATCACCAGATACAAACAGAATAGGAGTACCAGCTTGAAAAACACTCGTCGTATTGGTAAAAGGAACTGTTCCTAACGTTGCTACAGAATTATTTAGAGAACTAACTGCACCTTGAGTTAAGTTAAAAAAGGCTCCAGCATCCCCGTTCCCCTCAGTGTTAGTAACTTGGTAGGAAACTAGCCTAACGTCTTGATTAAAAGTAAGTCGAAACTGATAGGGTAATGAGGAAACTCCAGGCTCATTCCTTGATAATTTTAATCCAAACTCTTGTGGCGGAGTTGAATTAGCTTCAAAAGGTACACTAGTCGTTTGGTCGAAAGCACGAGGGTCATCTAGAGTTAAAGTAAGACCATCAACAGTTTTGGTAATCTCGGTTTTATTATTATCACCATTATTAAAACTAAAAGTAATTGCGTTTGCTGGCGCAGCTACGCCTAAAATTGCTGTTAACGTAGCGACACTTCCTAAAAATCCTCTAAATTTAAACTTTCTTGTCATAATCATCATCCTTATGTCAGTAACTCTGTGTAAGTAAACTTTTCGTTTCTTTTCTAACACCTGGGGCAGTAAATCACATCAGTGTTTTTGGTGTCAGTATTTCTTGGCAACTTAAGTAGTCGGACAAATGTAAATGAGAATTATTGCAGCGTGTTGGACTTTGCCGTTGCCATAGAAAAATTTCTATCCCTAGTTGGATGAAATAAAATAAGCAAAGTTGTTATCTTAAGTAAATATAAAATTATTATTTACTCTTAAAAATTTCATGAGTATATTAACTTCACGGCTTAGACAGAAGTTACTCGGCACCGTTATACTAATTTCTTGTCTAACCAGTGCTTGTGGTGAGAGTGCACCACAAGCATCTGAACCTCAAGCAATCTCTGTCAAGCTTGAAGAGATAGAAACCGCTACTATCCAAGAAAGCGATCGCTTTGTGGGTAGCCTAGAAGCAAAGCAAAGAGTAATCCTCGCACCAAGGGTAGATGGTCGTATTATCGGTATTGCGGTGAGTGAAGGAGATCGGGTTAAGCAGGGACAATTAATCATTCAACTGCAACAAACTAGAGAACAAGAAGAAGTTAATGCTGCTATTTCTAATGTCAATATTCAAAGAGCTAATTTAACGAATGCAGAAGCAGCACTAAAAGTAGCAGAAGCAGAAGTCGCAAGTGCAAAAGCAGCCGTAGAACAAAGAAAAGCAGATCTTAGGGAAGAAGAAGCAGACTTAGAACTAGCTAAAGCTAATTTAGAACGAATTAAGTTTCTGGTAGCAGAAGGAGCAGAGTCTAAGCAAATACTAGATAATCGTATTCGCGATCTCAATGCAGCGATCGCCCAACGGGATGCACTCAAAGAGGCTGTTAATTCTAGCCAAAAAACCCTAATGGCAGCACAAGCTAGGGTAAGAGCAGCAGCCTCAGCGGTAGACAGAGAAAAGGCTGGACTCGATCGAGCTCAGGCACAGGCAGGAGTAGCTAGTCAAAATTTAGACTTTAATCGTCTTGTCGCGCCGATAGACGGTGTAGTAGGAAATATTATTCCCAAGGTGGGAGACTATGTAGATACAGGAGATGAATTAACTACTATTACTCAAAATGATACTTTAGATTTAAATATTAATGTTCCTATAGAAAGGTCATCTCAACTAAAAATAGGATTACCAGTAGAAATTATTAATGGTCAAGGAAAAAATAATATTACGGGTAAGATAAGCTTTATTTCTCCGAGAGTTAATCGTCGCGAACAAGCAATTCTAGCTAAAGCAACTTTTTCTAACAATGGTAGCCTCAAAGATAATCAGTTTGTTAGAGCTAGAGTCATCTGGGAAGATGAACCAGGGGTTTTAATTCCTACTGAAGCGATTTCTCGTATTGGCGGACAAAATTTTGTTTTTGTCGCTGAAGAACAAAAATCTGAAGATGGAACAGTTGCTTTAGTAGCAAAGCAGAAACCAGTAGTTTTGGGGAATATTCAAGGTCAATCGTATCAAGTTATTTCTGGCGTTGAAACAGGAGAACAATTAGTGGTTTCGGGTATTCTCAATCTTTTTGATGGTGTACCTATTGCTGCGGAGTCTTTAACTAGTAGTCATTAGTCGTTAGTTGTTAATTGTTAGTCGTTAGTCGTTAGTCATCAGTTAGCTTTATTAACGTTTATCGAGGTACTCAACAGTTTAGTCTATGAAAAATTTGATAAATTTGCGCTCAAAATTGTAAATGCTCACAAATATTTAACTAAGGAAAAAGAGAAATTTGTTCTATCTAAACAATTACCTAAAAAATTAAAATCACAAGAATTAACCCTAAAAATAACTAATAACTAATAACTAATTATGTTACTGAGTATTGCGGATACTTTTATTAAGCGACCGGTTCTAACTACGGTTTGCTCTCTAATTATTATTATTGCGGGGGGAATTTGTATTCCCCTATTGCCTATTTCTCAATTGCCTCAAATAGCACCAATTCAAGTGGAGGTCACTTCTAATTATATTGGGGCTGATGCAGAGACAACGGAACAAAATGTAACTACTATTATTGAGCGGGAAATTAATGGTGTGGAGGATATGCGTTATATGTCCTCTAACACGGGAAATAATGGAGTGAGTAATATTTCTGCTTCTTTTCCTGTTAGCTTCGATCGCAATATTGCTCAAGTCAATGTACAAAATAGAACTGCTTTGGCCGAACCCAAATTACCGACGATAGTTCAAGAGACAGGAGTAACGGTCAGAAAATCATCCCCAGACTTATTACTGGGGATTGCTTTTTTCTCGGAAAATGGTCAGTACGATAGCTTATTTTTGAGTAATTATTTAGATATTTATGTCGCCGATCGAATACAAAGGATTGAGGGAGTAGGTAGAGTACAGATTTTTGGCGAACGAAAATACGCCATGCGGATTTGGCTCGATCCTGATGCCTTGGCTGCTAGAGAATTGACCTCTCAGGATGTAGTCAATGCTTTACAAGAACAAAATATTCAAGTAGGTGCAGGGGCAATCGGTCAAGAGCCAGCACCAGAATCCCAAAGGTACGAATTTACTCTCCGTGCTGTGGGTAGATTTAAAACAGCCAGTGAATTTGAAAATATGGTTGTAGCAGTGGGAGAAAATGGCAATCTCATTAAGCTCAAGGATATTGGTAGAGCGGAATTGGGTGCAGAAAATTATGGTAGTTCTGCCAAGTACAAAGGTTCTCCTTCTGTGGGTTTAGGTGTGTTCCAACTGCCTGGTAGTAATGCTCTGGATGCAGCAAATGGAGTAAAAGCTAAAGTAGCAGAATTAGCAGCAGAGTTTCCTGCTGGTATGACCTACGAGATTGCTCTAGATACTACTGAGTTTGTGGAAGTTTCTCTGCAAGAAGTAGTGTGGACGTTGGTAAAAGCTATTAGTTTAGTGGTACTAATTATTTTTATCTTCTTACAAGATTGGCGCACGACCCTAATTCCAGCGATCGCCATTCCTGTCTCTTTGATTGGTTCATTTGCTTTCCTGTTTATCTTTGGCTTCCAAATTAATACCCTCACTTTGTTTGCCATGGTATTGGCTACTGGTTTAGTGGTAGACGACGGTATTGTAGTAGTAGAAGCGATCGCTACTAAAGTAGAACAAGGAATAAAGCCTCGTATCGCTGCTATGGATACTATGAATGAGTTGAGTGGGGCAGTAATCGCTACTTCTTTGGTATTAATGGCAGTATTTATCCCCGTTTCGTTCTTTCCTGGCTCTACGGGGGTTATTTTTCAGCAATTTGCCCTAACTATTGTTTTTGCGATCGCCCTTTCTACTTTTAACGCCCTTACTTTTTCTCCAGCGATGTCGGCATTACTCTTACGTCCTCATCAGCATAAAGATGGAATTTTGGGTCGGTTTTTTAATGGCTTTAATCGGGTCTTTAGTTGGATTACTGACAAATACACGAAAACAATTACTTTTTTAACTCAAAAATATGTCCGACCTTTTGTGTTGGGAGGATTTACAGCTTTAATTGTATTTACCTATTTCCTCTATAACAGTGTTCCCACTGGTTTTGTGCCTGAAGAAGACCAAGGTTACTTCTTTACTATTGTCCAAAGTCCCGATGGTGTCTCTCTTAACTACACTAATGAAATCATGGAGCAAATTGGCGAAGAAATGAGTAAAGTTGAGGAAATAGATGGTTATTTTACCATTGGTGGCTTTGGTTTTAGTGGTAATGGTAGCAATCGCGGTTTCGTCTTTTCCAAGCTTAAACCTTGGTCGGAGAGAAAAGACAAAGATCGATCGGTTTACTCTATTCTCGGTCGTCTTAATGGTGCATTTCAAGGAATTACAGGGGCAAGAGCTTTTGCTGTGAACGCACCACCAGTAAGAGGGTTAAGTACTTTTGGCGGATTTGAGTTTCAATTGCAAGACCGCCGTGGCGCACCCATTTCTGCTTTAGTAGAAAATGCCAATAAAATTATTGCTGCTGCCAATCAAAGACCAGAAATACAAGCAGCTTTTACCCAATTTGCAGCTAATACACCACAAATAGAAGTAAAAGTTGACCGAGAAAGGGCTAAATCTCTCAATATTGACATCGATGATGTTTTTGCTACTCTCCAGACTTATTTAGGCTCTAGTTATGTCAATGATTTTGTTCTGGGACAAAGGCAGTATCGAGTTTATATTCAAGCTGAGGGAGATTACCGTTCTAGTCCTCAAGATATTGGGAAACTCTATGTCCGCTCTCAAGAGGGTAATATGATTCCTCTGAGCAATTTGGTCAGCTTAAAAGAGTTTACTGGCCCGCAAACTATTACTCACTATAATTTATTCCGTTCGATTAATATTCAAGGTTCTCCTGCCCCTGGTTATAGTACAGGACAAGCAATTGCAGCGATGGAAGAAGTAGCAGCCGAAAATCTCTCTCCTGGTTTCGGTTATGAATGGACGGGAACGGCATTAGAAGAAATTTCTTCTGGGGGTCAATCTGTAATTATCTTTGCCTTAGGTTTGGTCATGGCATTTCTCGTCCTGGCAGCCCAGTACGAAAGCTATATCGACCCAATTATTATTATGCTAACTGTTCCCCTAGCTGTTTTAGGCGCGATCGCAGCTATTTGGCTGCGGGCTAATCTGTTCCAATCTGGTAGTATCTGGCCCATCATTAATAATGATGTGTATTGTCAGGTTGGTCTGGTTATGCTGATTGGTTTAGCTAGTAAAAACGCTATTTTGATCGTAGAATACGCTAACCAACTAAGAGAACAAGGTCTTAATATTACTCGCGCTGCTATTAAAGCTGGACAAGAACGTTTTCGTCCCATTCTCATGACGGCTATTTCTAGTTTGGTGGGCTTTTGGCCCTTGGTAGTTGCTACTGGTGCGGGGGCATCTAGTCGTTGGTCTTTAGGTACAGCAGTATTTGGTGGTCTACTGTTTGCTACTGTATTGAGTTTATTTTTAGTTCCTTCTCTCTATATCTTGATTAAAAACTTAGAGTCAATCTCCTTTAATTCAGATCGACATAAAGATTCTGATGATTCGGGAGATGGCGGTCGCTCTCTCAAGCCTGAAAAACTTGTTAAGCGCGATCGACCTATAAATTTACCACAACATTAGCATTGCGAGTGGGAAGCCCCACATCCGTATTTTTTGAATCGGTGGTGGAAGGGCTCAAAAACAAAATTGATAGACTCACTTGTCCCATCCTGGGTATAATAAAGCCCCTTTCCACGGATGAGAACGAGCGCGATAACTTATGAGTCATGGGCTTAGATTTTCGACACATAATCTTTATAGATTAAGGCTTGCAGCCGTTGTATAATACTTCTGTCCCGAAAGAAGGAGAATAGCCTCATCGGACAAATGTACCTCGACAACTAGAGATCTAGGGTTCTACAGGGTAGTGTGACTGATACAAGTTGCTGCCTCCTGTGGGTAAAATCTTTAAGGAACATAGGTTCTAGGTTTTTC
>JASJDJ010000191.1 GCA_030065635.1 Xenococcaceae cyanobacterium MO_188.B32 | reverse complement strand
GCCATGGCAGCTATTTTTTTGCCTAACTTCCACTGAAAATCTTGACGGTAGCGACGAATATCTCGATGAACCTTAGCTACGGCTTTCCCTGCTTTTTTCCTGTTATTGCTACCTTTTTTCTTCCTGCTTAAACGTCTTTGTCGAATTTTCAATCTGCGTTCAAAACGCTTACCAATTTGGGGATTGAGTTCTATTTGTCCGTTACTAAAAGCAGCTATTTTGTTAATACCAACGTCACAACCGATGATAGTATTCAGTTCGGCTTCAGTTTTTTGGGTTAAATCAGGAATAGTTTCATCCTTGAGCAACACTGATACATACCAGTCATCAATATCTTTCGTGATTGTTACTGTTCTAATTGACCAGTTATTGCCAATTTCTCTAGACTTGAAAAACTTCATCCAGCCCAGACTAGGAAACTTGATTTTGTTCTCTTGTATTCTTACTGTACCTGGTTTAAACTCAATGCCAATATCGCATCGGCGTTTAAATCGAGGAAAATTAGCTCGACCAGCAAAGAAATTTTGGAAGGCTTTATTTTGGTTTTTCAACCCTTGCTGTAAGACATCTGAATTAACCTCTTGATACCAAGGTTTAGTCTGTCTCCAACTGGTAGCAAAAGATGAATGTATTTCATAAGCAGAGCGACGAGGATTGAACGGTTTACTTTTATCCCCACGTCTTTTTGAGGGATTATTTTCTTTCCAATATTCTCCTAAAGATGCAGATTTATTTACCGAGCAAGCTAGAGGTGTAGCAACCCCTTTGCTTCTTAAGTTGCAAAACTCTCCCTGTTTAAAAGTATCTTGATAGCTATCAATTCTATCTGCCAAACAGACGTTAAGCAGGGAGCGTATTTTCTGAAGCCACTCATTTAATCTGGTTACTTGCTCACCAGAGGGGTATAGCTTAAAGCGATATGTAACTTGCATTACCTATCTTGTTTGGTTTTTGATAAACTAGGACTAATATATCATTATTAGTTCTAATAATGCAAAAATTAAGTGGTGGAACAGTTTATGACTTATCTATCCATTTAGTCCTAGTTACTAAATACAGGCGCCCCCTCATCAATGCAGCTATGCTGAAACGGTTAAAGGAAATATTTGCTGAAACCTGCCAAAAGTGGGATTGTGAACTGAAAGAGTTTAACGGAGAGGATAATCACTGCCACTTGTTAATTGCTATTAATCCTAAGGCTCAAATTAGTGCCTTGGCTAATAATCTTAAAACTGTCAGTTCTAGACGGATTAGAAAAGAGTTTCCTGACAGGTGCGCTCAGTTCTATCACAAACCTGTATTTTGGAAGATTGGTTATTTCGTTTCTTCTACTGGCGGTGCTAACTTAGAAACTGTTAAGCGATATATTCAACAGCAAGACTCTCCTACCCGATAACCCGCATTTCTCACAAAGATATTTTGAGCCGCTATAACCCTTGTCTGGTCAAATCCAAGCAGAATAAGGGTTTCAACAGTGTGTAGTTTTTTTCGCTCCTATTTAACCAGGGTCAAACGCTTACTACACAAAGCGTTCAGAGACTGCGATCGCAAATTTTGTGAGAAATGCGGGAATAAGCGATCACCTATTGCCATCGTACTTTTATGGGACGGATTTTAATTGGTACTAGTGGTTTTAGCTATCCTCATTGGGGCAAAGGAGTTTTTTATCCTCCACATCTCAAGCCCCAAGATTGGCTTGCCTACTATAGCCATTATTTCGATACAGTAGAGATTAATAGTAGTTTTTATCGTCTGCCTACGGAAGAGACACTGAATCGATGGCGTGATGTAACCCCAGCAGACTTCACCTTTGCGGTAAAAGGAAGTCGCCTTATCACTCACTTCCAGAGGTTGAAAGATTCTGAAGCTAGTGTCATAAAGTTTCTAGAACGATTATCAATCCTCGAGCGCAAGTTGGGAGTCATTTTATGGCAACTGCCACCTTCTTTGCCGTTGTCTCTAATACATCTACAGAATTTTCTTAGTTTTATTCGTAATCTTACTCCCGTTCCCAAGCTGGTTTTGGAAGTTAGACATTCTAGCTGGCTAGTGGAGGAAGTTTTTACACTGTTGTCAGAACTTAGTAAGGGACTAAAGATGATATGACCCTTCAATTAAGTAATCGTTGCCACACTTCATAAAGAGGTAAGCTGGTGAAAGGCATTAGTAAAGAGTGAAGTCGCCCTTAATTAACCTTTGCCACAAGGTATTAATCTGCAATAGGCGATCGCTAACCATCTCTTCTATGCGCCCTTGAAACTTCTCGATGGGTTGATTGTCTAAGCTGTACGTCGATGATTTGCGGTCGATTGACTGGTTAACCAATCTGGCTGAGGAGAACAACTGCAAGAGCAACTCAACCGCACTCGAACTCCAGCCCAGATGAATGAATGGTTGCGTAAAGGCAAGTTCAGGAATAAAGAATATCAATAACTAGAGGTAAGATTTTTCGCGATCGTATTATTAATAATTTCAGTCAAGATGACTTTTGTGGGTCAGTATCTTCGCGTCGATCTACCGCTACTATTTCAACAGCTTTACAACGCTTCGGTTCTCTTGGCTAAACGACCATCCTCCATATAAATAATGCGATCGGCTATGTCTAAAATTCGCGTATCATGAGTTACTAACAAAATCGTCGAGTGGTTTTCTTTAACTAAACGATACATGATATTAACAACTTCTCGACCACTTTTACTATCTAAAGCAGCAGTAGGTTCATCGGCTAAAATCAACTTGGGTTGATTGGCTAAAGCTCTGGCGATCGCTACTCTTTGTTTCTGACCACCTGAAAGATTATCGGGATAGTAGTTCGTTTTGTCTTCTAAGCCAACTGCTGCTAGCATTGCTTGTGCTTTAAAAACTACTTGGGGACTGCTCAAATCCTGTTGTAATTCCAGAGACATCTGAACATTTTGTTGTGCAGTCATAAAGGGTAAAAGATTGTGAGCCTGAAAGATATAGCCAATTTGGCCTCTGAGTTGAACTAATTCTGCTTCACTTGCTTGGAATAACTCTTTTCCTAAGGTACACAAGCTTCCCGATTGCACCGATCGCAGTCCACCAATTAAAGTTAAGAGGGTAGTTTTACCAGACCCTGAAGGACCAGTGAGAATTACGATTTCACCTGCCTCAATTTCGAGATTGATGTCACATAAAACTTGTTTGGCTAAAGCTTTTTTGCCGAAATAGTAATTCAAATCGCAGATAGTTATCGGGTTCATGATTCCCCTCAATCAAAAAATATCGGCTGGATTGGCAGATTTCATTTTTCTGACTGCAGAAACCCCAGCAATTAGACACATAAGGATCGTGGCGACTAAAATATTTGCTGCTCTTTGCCCAGTCATTTCAATCGGCAACGAGGTAGCTTGTTGGGCAAATTTATACATAAAGATCGCGATCGCAAATCCTGGAATATAGCCCAAAGATCCAATAATTAAAGCTTGTTGAAAAACGATATTTAATAAGTATTGATTACTGTAACCGATCGCTTTTAATGTAGCGAATTCCTTGAGATGTTCGGAAACATTAGTATAAAGGATCTGGTAAACTACCACAGCCCCGACAATAAAGCCCAAGACAACATTCAAAGTGAAAATAAAGCCAACAGGAGTGCTA
This sequence comes from Xenococcaceae cyanobacterium MO_188.B32, assembly GCA_030065635.1. Taxonomy (GTDB): domain Bacteria; phylum Cyanobacteriota; class Cyanobacteriia; order Cyanobacteriales; family Xenococcaceae; genus JASJDJ01. The sequence continues at coordinate 8,239 of JASJDJ010000191.1, read as the reverse complement.
GCTTGCCAATAGTTTTTTTCAAGGTCGATAAATTCTTGTTTGGTAAAAACTCTAACATCGCGAGGTAAATATTGTTGCAGCTTGAGCTTAAATTTTTCTGGGTTAGAACCCGCTTTCAATTTAATTAAACCGATGTCAATCGCGCCTTTTTCTCTATTATTTATAATTCGTAGAAAATTAAGATCGCTGGTGATGATGTGACCGTCAAAAGCAAAAGAAGTTCCTAACTCAAATAAACCTACAACTTTAATGCGACGGTTACTTAATTCAGTGATTACCGAATTATCGCGCTCGAATTGTTCTGCTATCGAGCCAAATTCGCTTCGAGAATTGCGATCGAATAAAACTGTATCGCTCGGTTGAAGTCGATTTATATTAGACTTAATTCCAGGTAAATCAAAGGTTTGGTGTCTTAAATCGAAACCAATCGTAAAAATATCGCGCCAAGAATTTCTCGATTCAGGATTTTTCCAGTGAGCATGACCAAGATAAATCGGATTGATATACTCAACCTCCTCAAAAGCTAGAGCTTGAGACAAACGCCGTTGCGAAAAGCTTGCCATGTCAACCAAACCTATGGAGCGATTGCTAATAATAAAACAGTCTCCCCGTAAACTTTGATGAAAATTGACCGCACTGTCGAACATGGCATCTTGTATACCCAATTGCATAAAGAAATTGACAACTGCAAAAACTACGCCCGAAAGGGCAATCAAAAAACGAATTTTTTGATATTTGAGTTGTAACCAAGCAGTAAATAAGCGATGAGACATGGGCTTAATCTCTAGACTGGTTCTGGTTGGCGGTTTCAATCAATACGTTGACCTGTAAGTTAGTTAAATTAGCTACTTTTCGGCTATCTTCAGGATGCAAACGAATTTTGACTTCTACAACCCTGGCATCGACATCGGCTACGGGATCTGTATCTAGCACATCTTGAGTCCTAATTTGCCAACCAACATCATCTACCGTTCCAGTCAGTTTGGGCATAATTCCGCCACTGGTGATGGTTGCCTTTTGCCCGATGCGAATGCGATCGATCTCCGTTTCGTAGACTTCGGCAACTACGTACATATGCTTGGTATTGCCCACTTCTACGATACCTTCGGTCTTGTTGACAACTTCCCCTGGCCAAGTATTAATTTCCAGAATTTGCCCTTCAATTGGCGACTTGACGTAAGCTAACTCTAAATCTGCTCGCGCTTTCTTGACCGCAGCTTCGGCAACTTCTAATTCCGCTTGAGCGACGGACACATCTACAGCTCGAACTTCAGCGATCGCTTGAAAACTAGCTTCGGCTTGACTGATTTGCCTAGTTAAAGTTGTTTTAGTACGTTCTAAGTTAGCTTCAGCTTCGCTAATTTGTTGTGCTAGAGTTTCTTTAATTTCAATTAAATTAACCTCTGCTGCTTTTAATTGTTTTTGAGTAGTTTCTTGCAACAAACAAACTCGGTCTCTTTCGGAAGTAGCGATCGCCCCATCTGCTAGCAAAAATTCGTATCGCTGACACTCTCTGGTGGCATTGACTAGTTCAGCCTTGAGTCTGTCAATATTTGCCTGTTGGGAATTGGTTTGTCCTTGTAGTTGCGCTTTTAAATTAGCAATACTGGCAGTTTGGCTATTAATTTGTCCGACTAATTCAGCTCGAACCTCTTGAAATTTGGCATTTTGGGCTTCGATATCCCCTTTCTTGGCTCCAGCTTTCACTTGAGCTAAACGAGCCTTATTTGCTATTACTTGCTTTTGAGCTTGTTCGAGAGTCGCCTGGAGGCGCGGTCGATCGTCGAGAATAGCAATAGTTTGACCTTTGGTAATATGTTCGCCTCTTTTAACTAAAAGTTGTTCGACTTTTGTACCTTCCCGAAAAGCTGATGCCGATACCTTAATTACTTCGCCTTGAGGTTCTAAATAACCAATTGCTGCAACTGCTTGAGGAAGTACCTGAGTTTCAGTAGCTGGCTCAGAAGCACTGCGATCGCCTCGCGTACCAGCAAAATAGTAGGCTAGGAATCCTCCAGCAACAAGGGTAGCGGTTATTATGGAAGCTATAGCAAACCGCTCTTTGGGCTTGACAAGTAACTGATATTTCACGATAAATTTAGATTTTTATTGTTTCTAGTATTGACAAGACTTAACAATTAAGTTTCGCAATCCAAACTAGAGACAGCCCCAGTCAATTTTTGAATTTTAGATGATGAATTTTAGATATCCCTAGAATAGACACCGAACCATAAAATAGCGATCGAAGAACTTATTTTCCTACTCTTTAGCTTTGTCTTCAAAGTAAACAAAAACTATGAAGAAAATGTGAGTAGATTACCAGTTTGTCAAAGTCCTCATCTGTCCTGCCAAAAACCATAATGAGTAGATGATTACCGCTTCTAAATGTATGGACAAATATAGACACTATTACCCAGATTTGACCTCACACAACTCTACGCTATAAGTTCGCTTACTTAAGAGTGCATAACGCTTGCAATAGCTAAGTAATTAGCATTGCTTGACCAGAAAATCCCAGTTAGAGATACTGTAATAATAATGTCGATTCTTTACTTCAGGACAATGCTTTGGGAAATCTTGTCTCACGAGCCGATGTCAACACCCAATAATGCCGATCGAGGTATGGGCAATCTAAAGTTTTTTCTCAAACTTTTGAATCTTTTCGAGCTAAAAAAAGAGCTAGACCAACCCATTTCTCCCATAACCGACTTATCTGACTTACTACGCACGACCGATCTAACCCTGCAAAATCTTGAAGAAGCTTTTGAAAAAGTTAGTGCTTCCTGTAGTCATTGGACGATTAACAGCTTATTTGGCTCTAGTGTTATTGCTTCTTCTCTGGAAAAGTTAGTTCATCAAATCGATCGACAATTAAACCCAAATCACCTTCAAGAAACTGCCGATAATTGGAAAATTAAGCAATTCAGTCACAGTTTGGTCGCTGAAATCGCTATAAGTCTTTCTCTCAATTGTCTGGGTCTTTTAGCGAGCATCAATCCCGTTTTAACTAGCTTGGGAATTGTTTCGGCTGCTTTAGGAGAAACTTTAGTGCAGCATATGCTTTCTATTGTTTCTATACAATCATTTTCAGTGTTTACCGAGCTAATTCGTCAAAGACTGACTGAATACTCCGAATTTAGAGATTTTGTCCCTGAATATCGACTTTATACCCATTTTTTTCAAACTTATCAGTACCAACCAGTTTATAATCTGCAAATTGTCGACTCTCAAGACCAGTTCAAGATTTTTAAGCTCATTCATACCTTTTCGGGAGTCACTAATCGTCGCGATTTGCTTCACCAGCTCATTAGAATTTTAGAAAAAGACGAAATTTTTCAGCAGAGACTGAAACAAAAATTTTCCCAATTAGGTATTATTTTTTGGAAATTAAGCTCGATCCTATCGGAAATATTGCGGGAGGACTCCTCTTAAACAGACAATAGTCATTTCTATAGATAAAGATATTGTAGATGTTTCAACTAAACTTATGGTACATCCCCTTGCTATTGGGCATTGTGGGACTCTTTCTCGGTATTTGGATCGTTATTCCTGCTCCGACATTTTCCCTTTTACCTTTAGGTGTATGTGCGCCAGAAGTCAGTCCTTGGTTATTTGTTATTAATGCGATCGCGCTTTTGCTAACCAGTTTTCTGTTTAAAGGTTGGTTATTCGATCTAGGTTTAATCTGTAGTTTACTCGGTTTATTTTTAAGTTTACTACCCCTAATTCAGTTACCAGCTACTAATGCTCAATTTGCTACCGAGATGGAAACAGTTTTGGGAACAGACTATCTGCAAAATATTCCTCAAACTCTACAAACTCAGATGCGTCCTCAGCCCTTTGTCCTTACAGATGTTTTTCGAGGCATTTCACAACCAGAAGTTCGTATTCAAAGAGGAATTGTTTTTGCTAGTCCCGATGGAGTCGATCTCACACTCAATATTTATCGAACTCTATCCAAAGGTAAGTATCCAGCCTTAGTGATAATCTATGGTGGAGCTTGGAGAAACGGTACTCCTAGTAACTACGAGCAATTTAGTTGTTATATGGCAGCCCAAGGATATTCAGTAATTGCTATTGATTATCGTCATGCACCAGAGTATAAATTTCCCGCCCAACTCGAAGATGTCCAATTAGCTTTGCAGTATATTCAAGACAATGCTGATGAGTTAGAAATCGATACGGAAAGAATGGCTATCATAGGTCGATCGGCAGGAGGTCATTTAGCTACTCTGACTGCTTATCAGCAAGATGCTATCCCTTTTAAAGCAGTAATTAGTTACTACGGGGCTGTTAACCTAACAGAAGGATATTACGATCCACCTTTTCCCAATCCTATTAATACCAAAGCCGTTCTTCATGACTTTTTAGGGGGAACACCCGAAGAATTTCCCGAACTTTATGAAAAAGCCTCTCCTATTAATTACCCCCGACCTAATTTGCCTCCTTCTCTACTAGTTTATGCAGGTCGCGATCATCTGGTACAAGCGAAGTTTGGGCGACAGCTATACAATAAACTAAGAGCAACTGGCAATTATGCAGTTTGGCTAGAAATTCCTTGGGCTGAACACGCTTTTGATGCAATTTTTCCTGGGATTAGTAATCAGCTTGCTTTGTATTATACCGAACGTTTTTTAGCTTGGGCTTTAAGTTAAAACAGTAATCAGTAATCAGCAATTAGCTATTAGCTATTAGCTATTAGCCATTAGCTAGCTCGCAATTATCCCAGTAATTTGATTAACTAATTCAGATGCTTGCTTAATTAATGAAGTTTCTATATCAATTTGATAATTATCGTTTTGAGAAATTACCTCAATAATCTTGGCTAAATCTGCATTACCTTTTCTCGCACCTAAACCATTAACTGAACATTCAATTTGTCTTGCACCAGAGTTTAAAGCAGCCAGGGAATTATTTACTGCTAAACCCAAATCATCATGACAATGCACGGCAATTGTAGCGCGATCGATATTGGGGACTCGATTGACAATTACTGATATTAATAAAATTTTAGATTAAATATAAACAAGTTTAAGCGATCGCCCAAAGCAAAAAATTTGCGCTAGCGCGATCGCGCCAGCAGCAAGCTTCTCTTGAAGATCCTCTCATGGCAGAATTTGTTGCTTCACTGGATGAAATTAACGCATTAGCTGATACCAGTCCAGGTTTTATTTGGCGACTTCAAACGGATCTAGGAAATACCACAGACTTACGCCCCTATAGTGATGACCGAATATTATTCAATCTCTCAGTTTGGAAGTCTCTTGAACAACTTCAAGCATATGTTTACAAGAGCGCACACGGAAGAGTCATGCGGAAACGCCGTCAGTGGTTTGAGAAGTTTGTCTAACCAAGGTTTTAGAGGTGCAAACCACACTCCTGTTTCAGACCTTGAAAACGAGTATCTCTAGCGGAGAGATCTTGCCCACAATCAAAAGGACGACTAGAGTGCCAATCCCCGACAGTAACATATCCTCGCTCGAATAAAGGATGATAGGGCAATTGATTAGCAGTTAAATATTGATAAATATCTCGAGAATGCCAGTGTAAAAGGGGCAAAATTTTATATTGTTCTTCTTGTCGCTCAATTCGACTCAGAGTACGCCGATGCTCAGTTTGATGACTGCGTAATCCCGCTAGCCAAGCTGTTGCCTTTAACTCTTTTAAGGCTCGTTGCATTGGTTCGACTTTACGAAGGCGATCGTAAAGGTTCAAGGCTTCTAAATCCTTTTGTTCCCATAACTTACCGTATTGAGCTTCCATCCGCGCTGGGCTGAGACGAGATTGATAAACTTGGAGATTGAGATTAAGTTGAGTAGTCAATTGTTGGGCAAAAGCGTAAGTTTCTGGAGGCAAATAGCCGGTATCAATCCAAATAACGGGAATATGGGGGATAATACTGGTCACCATATGGAGCATAACCGCAGAATCAATACCAAAGCTAGTACTCATGACTAAACCATGGCCAAAGGTCTCAGCAGCCCATTCAATTAGAGCAACGGGCGAGGTCTGAAGGAGTTGAGAGTCGATGGAAGTCAAATGGGGGGTAGTGGGCGCAAAGGGAGGGTAGATGGGGTCAATCATGGTTTTTTACGGCTGATTAAGGTTTCGCTCTAGTTGAATTGGAAGTTGATTCCATAGTGATAGGGAGGAAGGGGAATAATTTGCACTGGTAAGAGTCGGTCTGTGGCGGAGAGGACGGTAGAGATTAGTTGCCGCGGAGGAATCCGTACTTGGGTTTGGGGACCGCGAGGCGCATCCAGCCAAATGGTTTCTTCCCGAGGAATAGGCAACCAATTAACGGGACTTTGACAAAAAACTAGGTTCAAAAAGGGGTGAAAGCCTGATATATCAATACTTTAACCTCAAAATAGCTAAATCCTTAATATATCTGGGTTTCAGACGAATTTACCTCGTCGAGGTAAATTCGGCGTCTGGTGAGGCTTTCACCCCTTTTTGAGCGGGAAAATTATCAAAGTCCCGTTAGGGAATAAGGTTATATTAACTGTCTGATTCTCATCCTCTGCTCTTAGAATATGGTAATTTAACTAGCGCGATCGCGCTTGAGAGCTAACCGAGGTTCTCCAGTTTTCGTAACCGCTATAATCTTCAAAAAGATGAGGACACGTCGCCTGGGGTCTCCCCAGGCGCGTGAGATGTCCGTTAATTCTAAAGGGAATGAAACTCAGACCAAAAATTACAATTGCTGACCATTTTAGTAGACTAGAAGATCCTAGAATAGAGAGAACGTGCGCGCCATAAATTAATTGATATCCGATACGATTACTAGAGCGTGCAGTAATTTGTGGTGCAGATGGTTGGAATGATATTGAATTATATGGAAAATGTAAGTATAAATGGGATAAATCAGCCATTCATATGGAAGCGTGCTTGGGCGACAAATAATGGTTTAGTTTTAGGACAAAAAAAAGTCGAGGGCAAATCTAATGAAATTACGGCCATTCCCGAACTTTTAAAGGTTTTATCCTTAAAAGGATGTATTGTAACCATTGATGCCATCGGCTGTCAAAAGCGCACCGCCCGCGCTGAGGTTTCCCCCATTCGAGGGCAAGCCTCAGCGTAAGGACGGAGCAAGCGAAGATAATTAAACAAATTATCGGCCAGGATGGTGAGTATGTCATTGCTCTGAAGAAGAACCAAGGCGGTCTCTACGAGCGAGTAGAGAAACTATTTGAACAAGCATTACTCAAGGATTTTAAAGGTTTGATAAAAACTGAATATCGACGGTCATCTGTAAGACATCAGCATTGATTTGCTTGTACCAAGGTCGAGCAACTTTCATCTCTGGCAAATAAGCGTCTTGCTGCATCCCCGCCGACCTTCTCTTTCCTGCTTTTGACCAAGGATGACCAACTGTAGCTGATTTGTTCACCGAGCAAGTCAAAGGGCAACATTCTCCTTGGTTGTCCAGCCGAGAGTAATTTCCAAAAATAGGGCTTCTGACTTGCTCATAAGCTTCAATTCTGTCTCGCCAACAAAAATTGTAATGCGCTCTGAGCATTGACAACCAATTAGTCATCAGAGTGCGTTGTCTGGAGTTGGGCTTGAGTTTGTAGACGTGAGCAAGTATCATGAGAGCATAATATCATTTAGTCATATTATGCACAAGTCATCTAGTGGAGCAGTTTACAGCCTTAAAATACACTTAGTCATTGTGACAAAATACAGGTATAAAGTAATCAACGCTGCTATGCTTAAAAGACTGAAGGAAATATTTGCAGCGACTTGTGATAAATGGGAATGTACTTTATTAGAGTTTAATGGAGAAGTTGACCATATTCATGCCCTCATTGATTTGAATCCTAAGATTGCCCCTAGTACAAGGCGGCAGAAGTTTCTCCCCACCCCAAATCGAACCTATTCAAATCAGTTAAAGGCAGTTTGACCTTGGGGCTGACGACCCATGTTTTTAGCCTCTTTAGTACCTTTATACCTGGGGAAGAACTTCTGCCGCGCACTACTAGTAAGTTTGTCAACAATCTCAAAACAGTATCATCTCGCCTAATCCGCAAAGAGTTCAGCGAATACTTATCAAGTTTCTACAAGAAGCCTGTACTTTGGTCTATTGGTTATGCAGTGAATTCTTGCGGAGGTGCTAGCCTAGAAAAGATTAAGGATTATATCAAAAATCAAAATGCTCCAGTATCCAGCCCTAAAATTCCCCTACGACCAAACTAGCGTTATGGTCGCAGCACCCTTTTAGGTAGGGTCTGGTGGA
>JASJDJ010000190.1 GCA_030065635.1 Xenococcaceae cyanobacterium MO_188.B32 | reverse complement strand
AGCTAGTAGGGGTGTGTATCAAAAACTTATTAAATAAAATTATTAAATAAATCGAGTATAAAATATCACCTAATTTATTAAATAAAATTATTCAATAATTTTTTCACAGACACCCCCCTCTCTACATAAGTAACTAACTTAAAGTTAATAGCGAGCGCCAACCGTAAAGCTAGCAGTAAAATCTTCGTCTTGGTTTCAACTGTAAGTCAACAGTTCGATCATAAAAATTGGTAATTCTTTCTTGGTAGCACTCATGTAATAATATGTATTATGAAAAATTTTTCGCGCCGAGGGCAAGAGGGCAAATAGGGCAAAGGGCTATGTAGTCCTGGGGGCGACACGCACCACACGAAAACCGACAATGTCGGCACGGTCGTCGCGCGTATCGAGGTCGCGATACGCCGAACGGCAGTCAACAGGGTTGACGAACCATGAACCACCGCGTATTACTTTTTTATTACTATCTCCTGATAACCAAGCACTGCCATTAGTTGGCGCATCTTGATAGTCATCATGCCAGTCATCTTCACACCATTCCCAGACGTTTCCGTGCATATCATATAGTCCAAAATTATTAGCAACTTTAAAATATCCTACTGGGGTTGTTTGTTCTCTATAGATACCTTTTAATCCTCGACCATAATTCCCTGGATAAACCTTGCCTTCGTATTCCAAATCAGTTCCTCTGTAGTTAGCTAACTCGGTGCTAATAGTTTCGCCAAAGTGAAATGATGTATCTGTCCCTGCACGGCAAGCATATTCCCATTCTGCTTCTGTAGGTAGCCGATACTCTCTCTTAGTCCTGTTACTTAACCTGGCACAAAATTCAACTGCATCTTCCCAAGAAACCATCTCTACTGGTCGAAGCCATCTTTCTATTCCTTCGTATTCTTCTTTAAATCTAGATGGATCGGGGTCTAATTTTCTTTCTACTTGTTTCCAACTTGCTACTACTCGCCATTGTGCTTGAGTGACGGGATAGCGTCCCATAAAGAAAGTTGGTACATTTATCTTATGTTGTAGTCTTTCAGCTCTAAACCATTCCTCATTATAAGTTTTACAGAGTCTTTCTATTTCTTTATCTTCCGTCCCCATCCAGAAACTACCAGCAGGGATAAGAATCATATCTAGTCCTACTCCATCTCCTAAGTCTTCAGTGTAATACTGGGCTGTTGCTTGCTTTCGACGAATTATTAATCTTGCCATTCAACATTAATTACTGATAACTGATTACTGTTCACTGATAACTGAATGAGGTGGAATCGGTTAACGTTTCAGCGAAGCTTACTAAGCTAAACGATTCCGGTGTATTTTTGGATGCTAATTGCATCACTGGAACAGGTCTGGACTCTTCTTCAGCACGCCCGACAAATTCCCATTTGCCAGTTCTGGCACAGAAGAGTGCTGGGGGCGACACGCACCACACGAAAACCGATATTGTTGTTACGGTTGTCGCGCGTATTGTTGTTGCGATACGCTGAACGGCAGTTATCAGGGTTGTTGTTCCATGAACCACCGCTTTTAATTGCCTGTCCCACTTTTAGGATAAACGAGTGAAAATATATTGGCTAAAAATATCTTGTCGCAAGTGATAGGTATCTCCATGCTGTAGATGAGCTGACCAACTTTGAAGCCTTTGAACTACCTTTTGCCAGCTAACTTCTCCCCGTGCATGCTCGGCTTGTAATTGCTTAATTCTTCTTCTTGCTCTTCTCAGATTATCATTACGAACTCTCACCCGCTCTGGCAGAATGCGAAATCCCACAAAATTAGCTCCGTGACGTGTTTCAAATAGCTGACTTTTAACAGGATGAATTTTTAAGCGTAAACCTGTTAGATACTCTTCAATTTCCAAACGTGCCTGGGCTAAAAACTCCCAATCATCACTAAATAAGGAAAAGTCATCGACGTAGCGTAGGTATTTTTTTACCCTTAATTTTTCTTTGACAAAATGATCGAAACCATCCAACATAACATTGGCGAAGAATTGGCTCGTCAGATTCCCAATCGGCAACCCATGACGGCGTACCATCGGAGTCAGTAAATCATCCCCTGGAAAATATTCAACTACTGGTTCTTGAGGATTACTACCGTCAATAATAGTATCAATTAACCATAAAGTATCTTGACACTTAATCTTACGACGAATAATCTGTTTTAAAATTTCGTGGTCGATACTGGGGAAATATTTGCGAATATCGCATTGTAAAACATAACGACTAGAACGAGCAAATTCTATAAAACGTTTGAGCGCACGATGAGTTCCATAACCTTCACGATTGGCATAGGTATCGTGAATAAAAGAGCGATCGATTAAAGGAACGATAATATTACATAAGGCATGATGCACCACTCTGTCGCGATAGGGTGCTGCGGAAATTAATCTCGGTTTGGGGTCGTAAATTCTGAAACTTTTATAAGCACCAGGACAATAGGTTTTTGACTCTAATTCGGAGCGAAGCTTGAATAATTCTGGCTCTAAATTATAGTTAAAAGCCAACACATTATCGCGAAAACGCTTACCTTTTTGAGCTTTACGTGCAGCTAACAAAAGATTTGACCAATCAATAATCTGATGCCAAAGATTCCCGTAACGTTTCATCTTTTTTGCTGCTGTTTAATCCAGCCTCCTAACTCGATGCCAATATCATTAAATTGTTGATTGATGTATTTATATCTTTGGGTAGAAATTAGTTGGAAATCGTATAACAGTCTGGTTTGATAGCGTAAAATATCCAGTTGAGTATTGAGTGAGATCAGACGAGTTAATTTGTCGTTCTTAGCATACCGCGCTTGAATCAATCCTTCTAATAAATCGTATAAATTGTTGACAATGCGATCGCCCAACGCAAAGCGATGATTTCTAGGCAAACGATTCAAAATTGGAATATACCATTTAACCAAATCGTAAGTTTTTTGAATAATTGGTAATTCCTTCATCAATAGTACTTATATACTATAGTTTTTTTTTGCGCCGAGGGCAAGAGGACAAGAGGGCAAAGGGCTATGTAGTCCTGGGGGCGACACGCACCACACGAAAACCGATATAGTAGAGACGGACGACGCGCGAATAGTAGCCGCGAAACGCAGAACGGCAGAGATCAGGGAAGTTGAGCCATGAACCACCGCGTCTTACTTTCATATTACTAACTTCTGATAACCAAGCACTGCCATCAGTTGGTGCATTTTCATAGTTATCATGCCAATCATCTTCACACCATTCCCAGACGTTTCCGTGCATATCCCAGAGTCCAAAATTATTAGCACCCTTAAAATATCCTACTGGAGTTGTTTGCCCTCTATATTCTCCTTCAACTCCTTCGCCGTAAGTATAGTTACCGTTATAGTTAGCTAATTCAGTACTAATTGTTTCTCCAAAGTGAAATGGTGTTTCTGTCCCTGCACGGCAAGCATATTCCCATTCTGCTTCTGTAGGTAATCTGTATTTTCTTCCTGTTTTCTGGGAAAGGCGATCGCAGAACTCAACTGCTTCTTCCCAAGATACTTGCTCAACTGGTCTTGTCCACCTATCTATTTCTTCGTAGTCTTCTTTAAAAGAAGATGGATCGGGGTCTAATTTTCTTTCTACTTGTTCCCAACTTGCTACTACTCGCCATTGTGCTTGAGTTATGGGGTAACGTCCCATCAAGAAATTAGGTACATTTACCTTATGTTGTGGTTTTTCAGAATCATAGCTATCTAATTCTTCTTTTGGCGCACCCATCATGAAACTACCGCCAGGGATTTCTATGAGTTCTAGTTCAACACCTGGCTCTAATACCTCAATAATTGCTGTTCCTTGCTGTTTTTGGCGGTTGATTACCCAACGATTACCAAATCCTAAAAACTGACTTTTCCGTTCTAAAGTTGCGACATAGAATTCAAAGTCCCGTGTTTCTTGAATTTCGATGTTAGCAACATCGAAAGTACAGGTTTTAAGTGTAAAAAAGATACGTTCTACTAGAGTCGGATCTATAGTAAAAGGATTATGATTCCCTTGAGCAGAATTGGCAACTTTGCGACTCCGTTCAATTTCTGCTTCTGTGGGAGGATGTTCTTGATGCCATTTCCTTAATATTTGTTTTTGCTGCTCGAAGTAATCTCTATCTACTTGCTCTTGATAGAAAGTATAGACATAGAACATAGCACGGGCGACTTTTCCTTTAGCAGCATCCCTTGGTTCAAAACCATCAGAAGCTAGCTTGCTATATTCTCCAATTTGTTCCCGTGGAGGAGAGGTAATTCTTTCTTCCTTACGAAACCAAGCAATAACTTCATCTCCAGGAATTTCGGCAAAGGGTAGGTCGCTACGAGCACCATTTACTTCCATTTTGCAGGGGAAAATATTATGGATATCAGCTCGAAAAGCTTTAGCCCCTTTACTTTGAGGGTACGGTCTTTCATCATTAATTCTCTTACCAATAGCATCTCGACTGATATTAATCTCTGGCTCTCGCTGAATTGAATATCCTGTATAAATACAACTCAAAGTGTTACCTAGAATATCTATAGCAAATGCCAAATCACGGGCTTGACTGAAAGGCAGCAATTCCTTCGGTGCATAATTGGCAACAATTTTTTCCCGTAAGGTTTCCCCTGTATCTTCAGGAAATAGAGAAATCTTCGGCTGAGATGTTTGAGAGGAAGTTCCTGAAGCTAAACCATAATGTGTCTCCACCTCCCGCACAAAGTCAAGATACTGCCTTCCCTTACGCCTGAGAACTTCAGCCGTTACCACTGCAAAGGGACGGAATTTTTCTGCCAGCACCGAATTTTCGCTTTCACTCCAAATCCTCCACTCTGCAATAAAATCATCCAGCGAGCGACCAAATTTTCGATAAATATACTTAGATAGTATCCTTACGGTGTCGGTAACAGGGGCAGATTCTAACAAAACCGAACGAATTTTTTCATCCAAGAAGCGATATTCCAGCTCATCAGGATGGGTATTGATGTTGGGACTTGACTTGGGGACAAATAAACCCCCACACAAAACCTCAGCTACATGGACTTGCTGAGATTGGGGTAACATGGTTTCCTGAATTAGGCGAACCACTGGCAAGCTAATTATCGGAGAAGCTGCTAATAGAGTTGTTAGTCGCCTTGCTAGAGGGGTAGCAGAAGCTAAAAATTGATTGACTAGCTCCTTGGGGGTGAATTTCCCTAATAATGAGGAGCTATTTGCTGAAGGGGATGGTGAAACTAATAATAAAACAAACTTAGTGAATTCTGCTTTGGCTAAGAGAAGAACAACCAAACTAACTAGCTCCTGAGCACTAACCAGCTCAGAAGTAAATAAAAATCCAGCAGAGGATATACTACCCTTACCAGATACCATAGAACTCCAAACTGAGGCAACTTCAGGTTCTAGGCTAAAAACTGGTATCTTAACTGTTACCTGTTCTTGCTTCTCGTTTTCATCATTCCAGAGAAAACTTCTGGTAACCAATAAATCTTTGTTGATAACTCCAGGAGCTAATCCATAAAGCTCAACCTCTGATACCTGTCCCAAAGATGTCCTCGACCACATTCGTTCGGGAAACATTTGTACAATAGCTACAGGAGCATTATTTGCCCAGTTTTCCAAAGCAGGTAAGATCGTTTGCTCCTGCCAAATTGAGGAGAGGCAGTCTGAAGCGATCAGGATTAAACGGCGATTATTCGGGTCGATAAGCTCGCTCGGAGAGCGAATCATAGTTCTTTTGGCTACCATGCCCATTTTGGGAAGGATACCAAGCTGTGCCTTGTCAACTACTAAGCTCCAAGTACGCACGTCTCGAAAAGCACCATAATGGTTGAAGAGCTTTTTTAGTTCCCACACTGTTCGATGCCAGATGAGCATGGAACTGGATTCATCAACAACCAGTGCTAATTCCAACCAGGGTTCTAGGGTAGGTTGGGTAATTACTTGCCAAATTCTTTCTTCGGCAATCTTATTAGCTGTTGCTATCTCATCAAGAGTGGGATTAATCTGAGAGGGAACTGAACGTAATAGGGGACGTAGTGCTTTAATCAGAGGAAGTGGTTGGCGAATTGAGGGCGCATTGGGAACTTTAATTGGTTTATCGATTGCTTCTTCTAGAGAATTGATATTTTTTTGTTTCTTCTTTCTCGTAACTATACCTATTTGTTGAGGAGGTTTCGTCGTTTTTGTTGTAGTTTGAGAAGTTATATTGTTTTTAGGAGCTGGTTCTATCTTACTTTTAGTCTTCATTAAAATCTTGTTCACCGCAAGATTTGATAATAAAAACTGATAACAAAAAAGAATGCTAACTAGAAAATTTAGCTCCAGTAAAAAAATTAAAAATCCTAGATTATTGACCGGGATATCGCCAAAATAAACCTTAAAAGTACTGGGAGATTTTTCAACTTGTTGTTGCTGGATATGAGTGAGCCACAAGATATCGGCAATATCCTCTGCTGTTAACTCTAACTCAGTGCCTAAAGCAGCAATTAGTCGGTCTGGTCTATCATTTCTCATCTTCTACACTAGTTAACGGTTTAAATAAAATCTCCTTTAAATCATCTTTTACTTCATTAGTTATAAGATATACATTATTGAGTAATTGATCTGTTGCCAAATTTCCTTCTTGTTGCTCTTGTTCTTTCATAAATGCATCAATCGACTTTTTAATTAACCCTTGACAACTTTGGTAAATCTTTTCATCATCCAAATGAGATTTGACGATTTCTATTAAGTCGTTTCTATCGGGATCTGGCATCCGAATCCGCAAACATCGCCGTAAAAATGCTGGAGGAAAATCTCGTTCCCCATTACTGGTCATAATCACCAAAGGAAAGGCACAACACTGAACTTTTCCTTCGTTAATAGAAATATCTATTCCATCCGCCGATTCCACTGTTTGGATTTTATCTCCTTGTCGGGAAAGTCTCACCAATTCAGGAATATTAAATTCCCCTTCTTCAAACAGATTAAGCAGATCGTTGGGTAGGTTAATATCACTCTTGTCAATCTCGTCAATTAGCAAAACACGAGGATACTGGGATGAAACAAAAGCAGTCCCTACTGGTCCTAAACGAATATATTGTCCAATATCTTTGTAACTAGGATTTGTATTAGTTTCAGTAGTATTATTTTGCCTTTCTTGAGTATTTTGTTTTGCCTTTTTTTGGTCTAATTGAACATCAGTATTAGACTTTTGATTTTCTTGAATATTTTGTTCTCGATCTTTTTCCTGTAACTGAGCATCTTGAAGCCTGGCGATCGCATCATACTGATAAAGTCCATCTTGAAGGGTAGTTCTGGCGGTAATCGACCACAGTAGTACTGGAGCTAACTTAAGTTGATAGGCAATGGCATAGGCAAGGGATGTCTTCCCAGAACCAGGTCTTCCTGTAACTAATAGAGGTCTGCGTAAATAAAGAGCAGCATTGACAGCATCGATGACCTTAACGTAGTCCTTCAGATGTTCCTCATCTCCATTAAGCTGATTTGATGCAGAACTACTCCCAGCAGCCTGAGCATAGTTGCTCCGAATAAAAAACTTGCGACCACGTTCTCGATCTCTTTCCTTTTTCTGGGCTAAATCATCGAGTTCTTGCCAATATTCCTCATCTTTATCTACCAGTTTTTCTGGAAAAGTAGTGAAGCGTCTCCATCTGGGAGGTTCGGGTAATTTTCTTTTCTTCTTGTCCTTCTCCCTGATGGCATTATGGGGTTCTTGGCGATCGCCTTCAAAAATTCTCCAGTCATTCATAATTGCATCTTATTTTAGGTTTACTGAGGTACAGGAAGTGGATTGGAAGTCTTCAAAGGCAAAGTTTGTGGAGGTCGTCTTTCAGGGTTATCGCAAAAAATGACCAGATGTTGCCCTAAAAAAGAATTTTCCCAACGAGCATTTTCTCGTTCTGCCCTGATATCATCTAACAATAAATTTAGATTTTCTAGATACTCTCGCTTCAGCCACTTATCAGTCTTTTGTTCTAAATCCATTCCTTGTTGTTGATTTTCTCTTAACCAAATTGCAATAGGGATACCAGTTTCTAGAATTATCTTAAAAACCTCGGCTTTATCTGTTTTGGATGTGGGTAAAGGACAAGCAAGTTTAAGCCCTATTTTATATTTTTTTAGATTGCGTTCTAAATCATGATAATTTGGATTACATTCAAATTCTTGGCGAAAATCTTTCCGATGGGGATTATTTTTTAAAAGCTCCTGAAGAGCTTTCCACTTTTCTTTTAGATGCCTAAAGTAAAGTGAACCCCACTTGACCTTCTCGTTAAGCTCAAGAGCAATGCGTTCGTAACAACGAACAATTACCTTGTATTCTTGACCAATTGTTTTCCTTGAATTAATTTTCAATTGATCTGCTTCTTCACTCAAATAACCATGGGTTAGAAAAGGGAGAAAAAACTCGATTGTTATTGAACAATAATCACAGTTAATTTGTTGCTGTTTACTTCTAACTAAATCTTCGCTATCATCAACCCAACCTAAAATAATCCCCTCGATCGATTCTAGTTTAGAAATATTTTTTTTCAGGAGTTCTTCTTGCTCTGGAGCAACATCAAATTTCTTTTCAAGAAAATTATTTATTATCAAATAACCATTAACTAACCATTTGCCTTTATCCTCTTTCCAGGGAGATTTTCTAATGAAAATCATTAAACTTACTTCCATTATTTCTTTTTTGTCAGCTTCAGTATGAGGCTCAAGGGAATTAGCTTCAGATAAATTCGATGGTTGATATCCATAATTTTCTTTTATATCGATTAACCACTTTCTTAAACTATCACTAATTTTGGGGATGGATTTTTCTAGCGAGTAACTAAAATCAACAATTCTTTGAATATGCTCTGATTCTTCAGGATACCTTTCTAATAACAAATAAAACAATACGAAAATTTTAAATAAAGTATCAATATTATTTTCTTTGAGAATAGCTATTTCATTAGAGCTATCCTCAATTACTTTAGATGGCTTCTTACAACTAGCCAAAAATAATTTTGAAACTAATTCAAATTCTTCTACTTTTATCAAAATTTCAATTAGTTCTTTGATTGCATTTTCTGAAATTTTATTAACATCTTTATTGACCTCAATCAGGTTACCAATATACTCGACTAATATATTAATACTATCGCTATTAAAAATAGCTTGATATTTATTGTGTTCGACCAAAAAATCAATTAATATTATTTTGTCTGAAAACAAATCGTATCGAATAATTAATTCGATAACCAATCTTGCTTTATCTATTCCCAAGTTAGGAAGTAGAGGATAAAGTAAACTACCTAATGTTTTAAATCTATAATCTTCAGGATTACTATCTCCCTTAATATCAATTGCCCAGTTAATTAATTTCTCTGCATCTACACCTGGATTACCTGTCCAAATATCAAAAACTTCCCATTTCCATTTTTTGGGCAAATTCGTTTTATTAATTAAATCTCTGAAAAATTCTTTGACCCCAATCGGGGACATAGCCTGGTCAGCTAAAATCTCTAATAAACATTCAAAATTATTCTGCTCCATTTACTTTCTGATACTTTGTTTCTGCTTTAATATTTCAATATCTAATTTTTAGCGATCGCTAATTAATTAAAATTCTTTAATAACAAATACAAAAAACTTTTTAAGACATTAGCAAGAACTACTCTTTAGGCACAATTAGCCCAACAATCAAGC
Source organism: Xenococcaceae cyanobacterium MO_188.B32 (assembly GCA_030065635.1). Taxonomy (GTDB): domain Bacteria; phylum Cyanobacteriota; class Cyanobacteriia; order Cyanobacteriales; family Xenococcaceae; genus JASJDJ01. The sequence continues at coordinate 2,230 of JASJDJ010000190.1, read as the reverse complement.
TATAAACAACTAACACTAATGAACCATACAAAGGTCGATAAAAACCTTCCAAAGTCGCAAACGGACCCCCCAAAGCAAACACCCAAACGATAAAAGAAAAACTTGACACAGTAATTTGGCTAATTGCTGGAGGTTTATTGCGTTCTGAGGTTTGCTTCCAAACCCACAAAGCAGTCACCAGAATAAAAATAGCAAAGAAAATCCAGAGTAAGGCATTTTGTGGTGCTGTCGGATCGGTATTGATTAATGCCGTAACAACTGTCCATGCTGCCACGATATCTGAGGGAATATATTTAACAACCCTATCCCAATAAGTATCAAGTTCAGCACCTGCTACGGTATTCAACTTTTTCCTGACAATTCGACGGCTCATAATATCTTGATTTTTACTAATAATTAGCCTTTATGTTCTGAAATTAATCGTAGGAGACAAAAGTTAGGCTCAAAGGTAAATTAACAATTTGTTCAAAAATACCTTGATTTAAGTTAATTTATGACTATTTTTGGCTATATAGCAATCCGATTTGAGTTGTCAACTCCAAAATCTCTGGAACAAATCCAATATGACGCGATCGCCGATCGCTGTTCATGAATCAAATCGGATTGCTATATGTTCGTGAATGTTGCTAAGCAGAATTCCTTCACAATAAATCCCAAAAGATCCCGATTTTTGAGCATGGTGTATGGCAACTACTTGCCAATCTTCACTAAAACATGGACAACCACTTGAACCTCCTGATGTATCACTAAGATACTGAATTAATCCCTCCCCCTCGTCAATCCAAGTAATCCCATTAGGAGTCAAGGCAATTTTCATAGTTTGACCCGCAGGATGGTGTAACAGGTTAATTCCCATCCCTTTAGAAGGCAGTCTTTTATTATTTACTTGGACAGGTTGCAAATTATCAGCCATTAAAATGCTGTCTTCGACTTTAAGTAGTGCATAATCCAACTCATCATCAGGACTCCAACTCAAAATAGGATTATCTGCCAGTTTAAATTTTTGTCCCTGCATCTGTTCTCCTTGAGGAGACGTTAGATAACCAAAATGCAACATAATATCTTTGACGTAAGCATTAGGATCTGAATCAGGATTGGGTGCTAACACATGATAGTTAGTGAGCAACAAATTCTTCTTAATCAAAAATCCAGTACCAATGCCAATTGCCCGATCTTCTTGAGAATTAGGATTAGGAATTTCTATGCGACAAGTAGAAACAACTTGTTGAATACCCCGCTGTATATTCCCTACATCTAAATTGGTTACCTGACGTTTCTGCCAAAAAGCTTGCAGTTCTTTCTCGTCACTTGGACCTCGCCAATTAAAATCTGGACCTACTGGCTCAGTAAAAGTTTTAGTTAATGTCTCTGAATTTGATATCTCATAATATACTGGCAATTCTCTGAGTAAATCTGCATCTCGATATAAACGATACTTAATAATCAGAGCAATAATCTGACTGGCAATATCCAATCCTACATTTTGCAGCAGTGGTTTTAAAATACTTCCTAAAACTGTGAATCGCGGATCTTGAGGATTAACACCTTTATTGACAGCCCATTGAACTAAAGTACGAGCATCAAAATCTGGATTACCTGTCCAAACTCCAATCACTTCCATGACAAAATTTTGGGGTAAATTAGCTTGCCGTACTAAATTTATGAAAAATGCCTGAGGACCGATGGGAGCAAAAGTTGCTTGTCTTGCCAGCATTTTAATTAGTTCTTCAGTATCACGATGTTCCATGTTATTACTAATTTTCAAGATCTACTAGTCTCATAGAATTTAGGAAAAAAAATTCATTGGTCTTCCACCTCCGCCGATTCTTCAGCATACGAATCGTAATAGTTACGCGAATCTTCTTGTCTAACATCATCTTTAGTTTCCATTTAGACTACAAGTTAACAATTACCAGATGTATGGCTTTATAGTGCAATTAATTTACAATTTTGATACAATTCTTGACTCCTTTGCTCTCAAAATTTTCGTCGAACTCACTTTGGTTTAATTTCCATGCCATTATTCATCCTTACCACAGTATTTTCATACCCGTGCCTGGCTTCAGCTTTATATTGGCTCCAAGCACTTGCCCCTAAAAAAAATCTAGGTAAATCTGGGGTGGAAAGGGGGGACATATCCTGAAAGATAACTGTCATACATGAGATCGTTAACTTAAAATCCCCCCTTCCACGCCTTCTCTGAAAGTATTGATTTCTCGTCAAGGTGGGG
>JASJDJ010000189.1 GCA_030065635.1 Xenococcaceae cyanobacterium MO_188.B32 | reverse complement strand
TTTTTTTGAGCAGTCTTTGATAGCGATCGCTGGTCATGATGATTTTTCTGTGCCTTCTCTTATTCCCCAATCTTATACCTGAATCCTTACTATTTTTTATCTTTTTTGCCCCCCTGAACGCTTACGAAAAATAATGCTCAAATTTATTGTCAATTAGCTGTCTTTAATAATAATTAAATAGAAACTTCTCGCCCAAGTGAGCAATCGCAGCGATCGCCTTCACAACTCAAATCGGATTGCTATAAGTAAGGTAGCTATTTTTTAAGCGGGCGATCGCCAGAAGAATTGGGATTGAGAGGATTAATTATCTGAAGATTCCCCACTCGGGGGAAAGGGAGAGGAACCAGAGCTAGAGTATAGAGTAGATTGGCTACAGGGGACGTTTCATACAGAGAAATTAGAGAAAGCGCAGAGAATAGTAGTAAAGATACTGGGAGAGAGAGAAGGGTTTTCGGAAGTTTCGGAAGAAAAAGCCAAAGAAATAGAGAAAAAGTTATTAGAAGAGAATCCGAAAGAGATAGAAGAGTTTGAAGAAAGACCGTATGGAATAAGGTATTTCGAGAAATCGTATATGCATCCGAGTGGAGTGATAGCGGGAGTAGGGCATAGAAAGCCAGGAAAAATGAAGTTGGATGAGAACGTGGCGTATCTGGAAGTACCAGGGTCGGTAATATCAACAATGAAGCAAAGTAGAGTAAGAAAGTTAATGATAGCGTTGAAGGAAGAGTGTGAATTTAAATGCACAAGGACAGATGTAGCGGTAGATGATTATGCCAAGACATTTGATGTGAGAACAGTAGCGAAAGCAAAAGATAAATATCACTACACGGGATTTGGGAATACGGGGCGATTTGGCATTGAAGAAATGTTCCGAGACTTTAAAAGTGGTGGCTATAATCTCGAAGGAACAAAAGTGTCAGATAAAAGATTAATGACTTTAATCCTGCTAATTACTCTGGCAAATTGCTCAAGCTACTTTATGTGGAGAAATTATCAAAAATAAAGGAGTAGCCAAATATGTGGGAGGAGCGTCGCTCCTTTCTGCCCTCTGCCCTCTGCCTTGCCCGAAGGGCGGTCAGTTCCATCTCTATATTCTCCCGAAGTCTGAGCCTTGCCTGAACCCTACCACATTATGGGATGATTTTTTCTGTCCAATTCCCTAAATCTAGATGTAGGCATCATGCTCATAGATTGTGAATCGGGCAATGGGAAGAGACAACTTGACCGAGCCTATCGCTCAAAAAATCTATAGGTCTCTACCCCAAGTCCCTACAAAATAGCAGTATCTGCTATAAATCCCCTGATTTCGTTATAAAACTTTACTCCAAAAGAGCCGCATCCAATTGTTTTACCTCTGATACTAACTGAGAGACTACATCTTGTGCACTGCCAAACAGCATGGTGGTTTTGTCTTTGTAGAATAGTTCGTTATCTACTCCTGCAAAGCCCGTTCTCATGCTGCGCTTAATTACAATGGCGTGTTGAGCTTTGTCTACATCGAGAATTGGCATACCATAGATGGGGCTGTAACTGTCATTACGGGCAGCAGGATTCACTACATCGTTAGCACCAATAACTAAGGCTACATCAACACGATCGAATTCTGTATTGATATCATCCATATCGTACAGGCGATCGTAGGGAACGTTTGCTTCGGCTAGTAATACGTTCATATGTCCTGGCATTCTGCCCGCGACGGGGTGAATGGCATATTTAACATCGACTCCCATTTTTTCTAGCTGAGAAGCTAATTCTCTAACACCATGTTGTGCCTGAGCTACTGCCATACCGTAACCAGGAACAATAACCACATAACGAGCATAGCCTAACATCATTGCTCCTTCTTCACTGTCGATGGAACGGTAGGTTTTATCGATTTCCGCTCCCCCCGTACCGCCAACAGCGTTACTCTCACCGCCAAAAGCACCAAAGAGAACGTTAGTAAGGGGTCGATTCATGGCTTTACACATGATTTGGGTCAAAATTAGCCCTGAAGCTCCAACCAATGCTCCAGCGACGATGAGCATACTATTGCCCAAAATAAAGCCTACAGCACTGGCAGCTAAACCCGAACAAGAATTTAATAGAGAAATTACTACAGGCATATCAGCACCACCAATAGGTAGTACGAATAAAGCACCGATAAGTAAAGATATGGTGGTTAAAGTGAGGAAAATATCGATATTTTCAGGCTGAATTAACAGATAAACACTACCAGCTAAAAAAATAGCCATAAGTAAGGCATTAATCGGCTGTTGCAGAGGAAAAGTAACGGGAGAACCTGTTACTAAGCCTTGGAGTTTGGCAAAGGCTAATAGACTACCTGTAAGAGTCAAACCACCAATTAATACACCTAAAATAGCGATAAAAGTAGCATCTAGTGGAACAGTACCAGTAGTGCTGAGTACTCGCCAAAATTCTCCCACGGCAACTAAAGCAGAAGCAGCACCCCCAACACCGTTGAAGATGCCCACCATTTGCGGCATATCCGTCATGGCTACTTTTTGGGCTGCGATCGCACCAATTAAAGAGCCAGCAATGATGCCTACCAAAATCCATTCATAATTGAGTACGGATTGGTTTAATAAAGTAGCGATAATAGCAATTAACATTCCCACTGCTGCGAGGAAATTACCTTTACGAGCTGTAGCTGGCGAACCTAATTTTTTTAATCCCAAAATGAATAGAGCAGCAGCCGTTAAATAAGCTAGTTCGATTCCCGTATTTAAATATGTACTCATGATGCTGTCTCCTTCTTCTTAAACATTTGCAGCATTCTATCCGTTACTAAAAAACCGCCGACCACGTTAACAGTGGCTAAGATAATGGCAATAAAGCCCAAGATAGTGACAAAATTCCAGTCTTTTGTTCCCGTAATTAGTAATGCTCCTACTACAGCAATGCCAGAGATAGCATTAGCACCAGACATTAAAGGAGTGTGCAACGTCGGCGGAACTTTATTAATTACTTCAAATCCCACAAATGAGGCGAGAACAAACACGACTAAGCCTGTTAATAATCCTGCTTCCATAAAATTGACTCCTAATAATTGTTGTTTGTTCTTTGTCTTTTGTCCTTTGTTTTTTTACTAATGACCAATGACCAATGACTAATGACTAATGACTAACAAAGCTTCTTTTACCCGTTCATTGCGAATTTCTCCAGCATGGGTAACGCAAGCACTGCTAGTAATGTCATCTTCAAAATTAAGCTGTAATTGTCCATCCTTGGCTAAATATTTCACCAGGTTTAAAAGATTTTTGGCATACATCTGGCTGGTATTGGCAGGCACTGTACCAGGTAAATTTGTCGGACTGATAATAGTTACATTTTTATAAGTAATGTTTTTACCAGCTTCGCTACAAGCACAGTTACCACCGCTTTCTGCTGCCATATCGACGATTACCGAGCCTGGTTTCATTTGAGTTACTGTCTCTTCACTAATGAGTAGTGGTGCTGGTTTACCTGGTACTTGAGCAGTAGTAATAACTACATCGGCTTTGGTAATATAAGGACTTAAACCCTGGCGGATAAGTGCTTGCGTATCTCCAGAAACTTGTTTGGCGTAGCCACCTTCGGCGGTAGTGTCTTCTTCGAGGTTAATTTCGATAAATTTTGCCCCTACACTTTGAACTTCTTCTTTTACTGTAGGACGAATATCAAAAGCTTCTACTAACGCACCCAATCTCCGAGCAGTTGCGATCGCTTGTAATCCGGCTACACCCGCACCTAAAACTAACACTTTGGCTGGAGGAATTGTTCCTGCTGCGGTAGTCATCATCGGAAAAATTTGCGGTAAACTAGCAGCAGCTAGCAATACGGCTTTATAACCTGCAATGTTGGCTTGAGATGATAACGCATCCATACTTTGGGCGCGAGTAGTGCGGGGAATTAACTCCATACTCAAAGCGGTAACGCCTCTCTGTGCGAGCTGTTGAGTGAGGGTAGGATCGCCTAAAGGATTGAGAAAACTAATTAAGGTTGCCCCTGGTTTAAGCCAGTCGATTTCTGAGTAACCATCACGCTTGGTAGGAGGATTAACTTTAAGCAGAATGTCTGCTTCTCCCCAAAGTAAAGCTGGATCGGCAATTACTTTTGCTCCTGCTGTTTCATAGGCAGCATCGTTATAACCCGCACCCACGCCAGCACCCGCTTCTACCCAAACTTCAAAGCCTTGTTTAACCAGACAAGATACGGTATTAGGAACTTGGGCTACCCGCAGCTCTCCTAGCTCTTTTTCTTTAGCAATGGCTATTTTCATTGAGTTCTCCTAATTTAGTTGTGGGTCATTGGTTATTAATTGGTTATTAATCTTTGGCCAAACAAAGAAGGACAAAGAACAAACGACTTAACTTAAAAAGTATTTATACCAGCCAATAATTTGAAGGGAATAATTTTAGACTCCGATTAGATTGGTTAATATTGTACTTGCAAGGTTAAAAGCTAGCTAGAATAAGTCAAATAACTTTTTTTTGGGGTAAGGTACGAGTATTTTCACCCAAAAGTGCGGGTATTTTGAGTAGATTGTAAAATGGAAAGAAATATAAATAAAGAGGTTCTCCCAGGCTACCCGGTTCTTTGGTACGATCCAAGACAGCGATACATTTAACTACGTAAGCGGGAAGTCTCCCGCTAGACTACGAGAGTAGTTAGCGGAGAGATGAAAGCGACTCGCGCGTGCTTTAGGCGAGGAAGCGGAGGAAGCCCGCGTCGCCGTCAGCGGTCGGAACCCGCGGAATTTTTAATCCGCAAGGGCGGGAATGGGGGAATTTACATTTAATTTTTAATTTCGAGCAGAAAAGCTACTAGTCACTACTTCCCCCATCCCGGCGCCGACCGAGCAAGGGAACGTCCTCCAAGACAACCTCGCCAAGGTCGCTCGTCTTTACAATTTAGACCGATAATCTTGATATACCAAGGGTTATAGGCGTTGTAAAATAATCTTGTACGTAAAATCTAGCTAAAATTGCTGTAACCTCGTACAAAGCAGAACCTTGAAAACTCGCGATATGGGGTTTGGTACAGGAATTTTCGTTGTGCCAGTAAAATCTCGAACGTACAAAGGACAAAATATCTTTGATATTTTTAGTACCCAGGGACTCTGGGGGAAAGAAATTGACTGTGAAATAGTCGTACTGTCGGGGATTCATGGTTGCTACTGTGTATCTAGATAATAGCAATTGTTTAATAGTTAAAACTTGACATCTCTGTTTCTTCAAACTTTTGGTCATTTTTTAACAACCAGAAATTCAAAAATCCGTAGGGCAAGATGCCTAATAAAATAAAGCCTAATCCTGTAATTAGAGAGAGCATAATTTTTACCTCTTCCAAATTTAATTAACTAAATATAAATAACTCAAGACTTAGAGCAAAAGATAAATAGTTAGCTTTATCTGTGTCTACTCCTTTATTAGATTTATACCAGAGGTCTCATCTGAGTTTTGATTTTCACAGGGAGTTTAGATTGATTCAGATTGATTAAGTTTATACTCAAGTACTTAAACTATCGCTCGCCAAGAATTTCATACTTTATGGAAGGATGACCTATTAGTATTTTTGTTCGATAGATAGGTATTTTAAGAGAGAGATATTAGTCTTTGTGTACTCATGAAAACCAATAACTAATAAAATGCTCTAAATACTTATCTCCCCATCTGATAATACTCATGCCTTAACTTAAAAATACTCATTTCTCTATTCCAGCCCAAATATCTCAGCCTTCTAGGTAAAAGTCTGGGGTATTTGAGTACCTTCTCAATCAATATAGATCAATTTAAATACAATCGATTGTTTTAAGTCTATCAGAGCAGAAATGGTATAAAAAAATATTGCCAACAACAAATTATTAAAACTGAGTGTCCAAATTGATTAAAGGAAATATTGGTGTCAAAATGATGTCAATATGATGCCATTTTAATACTATGAAAAGATTTAGTTTGCGCTTGACAGAAGCAGAATATATCAAGCTTAAAAATCATTGTGAAGAGCTTCATATATCCATGAATGATGTAATCAGACAATTGATTAGAGAGTGGACTCCCAATCAACCGACAAGCGATCGAAGCATAAATAAGAAGATAATTGAAGATAAATCGCTACAGTAAAAGGTATAGAAAATGTATGGAGTTTAATTTTCGGTTTTGAAATCAATTAACCTTATAATATTAATCTTTATTCTAGTATTTTGTCGAATTATAAAAATATTACTTTTCAAATTAAATATAGTGAAAAAAAGTAAATATAAAAAAAACCCAAAGAATTCTTTTGAATTCTATAAAATATATCAAATTTAACAAATTGATAAAAAAGCTTATGTAAATATTTACGGTGAATGTTCCTAAAGTAAATCCCTTACCCAACATCAGCCAAGAAATAAATTAAACATCTAGAATCGAGCAAACCATTCAATCTATTTAATGTCATTTTTTTTTAACATTGATTGTAGTTTGAGTTGAGTAAATTTGCTCTTTAAAAATTAAACAATTGCATATTTTGCATGGTTGTTGTTAATAGAAATACAGTCTAAAGAGGAAACTGGCTATGGCTTACACAATTCCCTCAAGTTGCGTTCAGTGTGGTGAATGCTTGTCTGAATGCCCAACAGGTGCAATTCAAATGGATAAAAATAACGAACATTGGGTAGAACCAGGTCTATGCAATAACTGCGAAGATAAAGATTCTAAACCCCTATGTGTTAGCAGTTGTCCTGATAGTTTGCCTCTTACATTACCTACTAAAAAAGGTCGGTATAAAGCTGAACCAAGAGTTTTAACTACCAATCATCTTTTTGCTAATGGTCATAATAACCCGATCGCCTCATCAATGGTTATTTGGGAAGCTTGTAATTTACTGGCAAAGGGAGCAGTTCTTCCTTGGCAAACCGATAACAATGGCAAGCTTTATTTCGAGCGTGAGGTTAAGCAAGGAAGAGGAAAAATTGAGTTTTGCCTCACCGATCATGTCAATGCCGATGTCAGTCAGACTTTGAGCCAGAAGGATGCTGCTTCTACTCTTGAAGCGATGGATATTCGTGCTGCTTGTATGCATTTAATATTCGCAGCTTTGGTTACTCCCTTAGAAAGACCTTGGGAACAAGATTTTGCCCTCGATAACAAACAAATTGAAACTTATTTAGGTTTAGATAAACGCAAAGATTTGAGTAAAGCTGCTAAACTGACACTGGTTAAAACCTTAGTCCAGCAACCTTGTAAACTTCTTACTACTATCGATTGGCCTCGGCAAGGTAGAATTGCCTCTTTTTCCCTACCACAAGACCGTATTTGGCATTTAGTAGAAATAGAAAATCACTTTCAAGAAGATGCCCAAGGCTACAAACATCTTGTAGGTATGACTTTTAGAATTAGAGCGGGAATTTGGGCGCAGTATTTTCTCAACAAACAAGGATATAAAAAATACGTTGCCTATTATCAATACGGCACTTTACCCAAATTTTTGCTAACTACTGTTATGACGATTTGGCATCAGCACGAAGGTACAGTAAGGATGATGCTATGGCTGCTATTTAAAACCAAAATGGGTAAACAACAACGTGTTACTGTACCTAGGTTAATGTATGTAGCCTATGGAGAAGAAAAAGTTAGAGAAGCTTCCTTAAATAGAGAAAAACGAAAGCGAATGTTACGCAGGTTTGAAAGCGACTTAGAAGTTCTCAATCATTATCAAATCAAGCCTATTTTCGATCCCGTTACCTATCCCACCGACATACAGCCTTTGTGGGCGAGATTAGCTGCTATCCCCGATGATGCAGAAGAAGCAATGGAGTTTTGGATTAACGATGGTTGCAATGAGAAGAGAATTACTGATTCTGCTCCCCCTGGAAAATGGAACTTATTGATGAAGGCTCGTATTCTCCATTTTGAACTGCCTTCAGAATGGGATAAACAATTATCTCATTGGGAAAACAAAAAACAACGAAAAACTCGTCGTCAAAATCCAACTCAAACCACATCTAACCTAACTGCCGAACAAATTTCGAGTGCTAGAAAACGTCTGGGAATCAGCCAGAGAAAATTGGCACAATTAATAGGTAAAAGCCAGAGCTGGATTCGGGATCTTGAAAATAGTCGTTTTTCTGCCAAAACAGGCGATCGTCTTAAGTTACAGAAAATACTGGAAATAGAGGAATAAGGTCATTTTTTGTGTAAATATCGGGCTATTATTCATCTTTTCTTCCTGCTTTCCTGTTTACAAATTCGATGCAAAATCTTTAAATAACAATGGTTTCGGAGGTTGTACAATAATTGCAATGGTCGATGACCCACCCAGACAACGGGGACAGACAGCCTAACAGTCGAAGTTCGCGATTTCAGCGACGGCGCAGAAAAGTTGGCAGACTGGGATAAGCTGACAGGGCAATGAGATATACACCCCTGAAGGACGCAAATTAAATAAGAATTTTGTTCGGATACAAACCGTACCGCAGGGCTTGCGGAATCGGGCTGTTGAAATACAGTAAAGGTCTGTGGACGTACCAATGTCGGGGGCATAAGTTTGACTTGTGTCTAGATATGTGCGGGTGAAACAGAAAAGCCTAATCGTGAGGTTAGGAATCCCGCGTCTCTGACGCTGGGAGGATGTCAAGTCCCGCAGCCCATAACAAGGCTTTCTGCTTGGTGTTATTAATACAACCTGGTTTTTCGTAAAAGATAACTCGTACCATAATTGCCTCCAATGTATTTAAACTGAACTAAGTTTATAATGAGCTTCTAGAAGAGAAGTGAGTCGATCGGGATCGACATAAGTATGCTTCACTTTGCCAGGCATCAAAATAAGGCTGGGAGCTTTTTTACACTGCTTCTGACAGCCTGTTAATTCTATGCTTACTCGGTCTTGTAATCCTAACTGTTGGAGAGTTTCTTTTAAAGCATGATATAGTTGCTTTCCCCCGCGCTTGGAACAACTGGATTTACGACAAAGCAGGATTTTACCTTTTTGGTCTTTTCTTAGTTTAGAAGCTGATGAAACAGATGCAGATTCAAAAACTATCGGTCGATCGCTGGCACTAAGTCTTTCAACTCGATCGGTTTTCAGTTTCAGTTTACTACCACCTCCTGAAACCTGTTGTTCTAAAAATACCAATAGGCGATCGCCCTCTAATAGTGTTCTTCCCAAAGTTTCCCGTAATTCTTTTGCTAGTTTAATCGGGATAATGCGCTCTTTTACTTGAACTTGGATATATTTAAGTTCGCCTCCAGGCTTGGGAATAAAACCGAGAAATTCTCCTTCTATCTGATATGTCGATCGTGGACATTGTGTAGTTTTCATAATTTTGTTTGCTGGTTAGAAGTTGCTATTGCGATCGTGTTTGTGGAAGAGTTGGAAGTTCTATTCCAACGGAAAGTTTGTTAGATTTAGGGTTAAGATATTCGCCGAGCTTAGAATACAAAGGAGACAGAGAAACAGGGCTGTTGAAATAAAAAATTAAAGATTTCTACATACAGCCCTTTAAAAGAGCCGATTTTTGCGGTTAAAAATTTCTCCTTTCTCTGTCTTCATATCTTGTTCAGAATCAATGATTAAACCTCAAACGGCACTGGCGAAGAGCTGTTTTCTTCCAGTTGAATACTGGGCTGTTCTCCAGGAGCAGTAATCATCCTTGCTCCTTTACCGCTAGTGAAGTAGCTCCAAGCCCACTGGATCATCACAATTAGTTTATTGTCAAATTCCAGCAGGTAAAATACGTGAATAAACATCCAGAATGTCCAAGCCAGAAAGCCAGATAGTTTTAAGAAACCTAGATCTACTACGGCGGAATGTTTTCCAATTACAGCCAAGCTACCCCAGTCCCAATACCGAAAAGGTGAAATCGTTTCCCCTCGAAGACGACTTTTAATCAGGCGAGCGACATATTTCCCCGACTGCATTGCTACCGGAGCCACCCCAGGCAAGGGCTTTTCATCTTGGTGAGCGTAATGAGCTAGATCGCCGACAACAAAAATATTCTCAGTTCCAGGCACATTAAAATCTGGGTTCACTATTACTCGTCCAGCCTTGTCTAGAGCAGCACCCGTAGATTCTGCCAGGATCTGTGCCATAGCTGAGGCTTTCATTCCTGCCGTCCACAACACGGTTTTTGCTCTAATTGATTTAACTTCATCCCCACAACGAATAGTAATCGCCCGATTATTCATGTCGATAACTTTGGTACCAGTCATGACTGTCACTCCTAAGCGCTCCAGAGAAGCTTTAGCTTTGGCTGATAGTGAAGGAGAGTAAGAGGGCAAAATATGTTTCGCGCTTTGCACTAAAATAATTTTTGCCTCTTTTGTGTTAATATTACGGAAATCTTCTTTTAAAGTGCCGTGAGCTAGTTCAGCTAATGCTCCGGCTAATTCTACTCCTGCTGGCCCACCGCCGACAATGGCAAATGTCAACCAAGCCTGGCGTTTTTTCGGGTCAGTTTCTTTTTCTGCTGATTCAAAAGCAATAAAAATGCGCCGTCGCATTTCTAAAGCATCTTCGACTGTTTTCAATCCTGGTGCTTGTTTCACCCATTCTTCATGTCCAAAATATTGGTGGCGAGCACCAGTGGCGACGATCAAAGAATCATAGTTAATTTCTCTGTATCGTAGTCGAACTGTTTGCTTTTGAGGATCGATGTTTCTCACCTCTCCCATCAGCACTTCAATATTTTTGTTGCGTTTCAGAATTCCCCGCAAAGGAGAACTAATATTGGTGGGAGATAAACCACCAGTAGCAACTTGATAAAGTAGTGGCTGAAAGATATGAAAGTTCCGTTTATCAATTAGGGTGACTTTGACTGGTGCTTTAGCAAGAGTTTGTGCTGCATAAAGCCCACCAAATCCTCCACCGATGATGACGACATGATGAACAGACGCTTTTTTGTTTTCTGAAAAGCTCAAATTTTCTACCTCCTAATTAACAGTTTTTAGGATTTATTTAGAAATTATCTGACTCTTTAAAAGTAGTTAAATAAATACATTAATAAAGTATAAATAGTTACTAGTAAATGTTTTTGTTATGGATCGATAACAGATTTTTAAATAATATTTTTAAGAAAAAATAGATCGATTATTTTTAAAAAGTTTCATCACTGCAATCGATGGTTAATTATTGGGCATAAATAATTTTAAAATTCAAGATTAAACTGAATTATACTAATAATTTGGTTTATTTTTAATGAAATTAAAATTAGAGTTAATAATATCTAATATACATTAAATTCAGAAGCCAATTTCATTGTTAATTTTCTATTGTAGGAATATTAATAGTCATTAGATATAAAAAATAGATGAATCAAAAAGTATATAACAAATAGCCCTATACTTACTAATCATAATCACCGATAAAGTTGAAATAATTAATTTAAATAGCTATATTTTCGCTATTTTTTTCAAAAACTAGCTAAATTATATACCAAAAATTTTGGTATTAATTAAACTCGATCTAAAGGTTCAAGTGACAAACTGAGAGATGAAACAAAACGATATATAATTAATAACTAGGGTTTGCTGAAAAAGTAATCAAAAAAATTGACAATAATTAACTTATTTGAAAGATAAGTTTTTGGGTTGCTAAATATCTTTTTATATCAGCTTTGATAATAGAATAATCACTTTTTAA
>JASJDJ010000188.1 GCA_030065635.1 Xenococcaceae cyanobacterium MO_188.B32 | reverse complement strand
CCGAGTTCCTATCCTCGATCGCCAATTATGCTACTGCCATCATGCGCTGACTTACTCGGAAATTGTGCAATCCACAAGCCGTTTCCATCACCAAGTCTACATAATTATCTTTTCGATTCCTAAATGTATCCTGAACAATAAAGGTAATGCAGTTAATGTCATTTAATTGCGGTTAAGCTTATCAGTCCCCTAATTGTCGGTATTATTTTGGGGGCTATCTACGCCAATACTCTAGGGCAAAACCTTCCTCAAGAATGGATTCCAGGGGTTAATTTCTGCACCAAGAAGGTTTTACGGTTGGCGATTATCTTTTATGGAGTCAGGGTATCAGTTCAAGACTTTTTACATGTCGGAGTTAGTGGAGCAATTTCTAGCGTGTTTATTGTGGTGACGACCTTCGCTTTGGGAATATTTATCGGGCAGAAACTCTATCGTCTAGACCGCGAGGTTGCCATTCTAACAGCAGCTGGGAGTGCAATCTGTGGGGCGGCAGCCGTACTAGCAGTTGAAGATGTTATCAAAGCAAAATCCTATAAGAGTGCTTTGGCGGTCAGTACAGTGGTTTTATTTGGAACAGCAGGAATGTTCCTTTATCCTATCCTGTATCGGACGGGGGTGTTACCCTTTGATGATTCGTCAATAGGTATCTATATTGGTTCGACCTTACATGAGGTTGCCCATGTAGCTGCTGCTGGACAAGCGATTTCGGAAGAAGTTTCCAAGAATGCGGTAATCGTGAAGATGATTCGGGTGATGATGCTAGTACCGCTGCTGTTAGCCTTGAGTAGCTTTGCCCCCAAACCTTCAATGGACGATAAAACGGTCCAGGGACAAAACAAGAAGTCCAAAATTCTCATTCCTTGGTTTGCTATTCTCTTTTTGGTGGTTATTCTGCTGAATTCCTTACTTCGCCCCTCAACCGAAGTAGTTAGTTTAATCAATACGATAGATACTTTTGGGTTAACTATGGCCATGACTGGATTAGGTATGGAAACGAATGCCCGTAAGTTTGAGGGTGTGGGCATGAAACCGATTTATTTAGGAGTTATTCTTTGGATATGGCTCATTTTTGGAGGTTATTTAATTGTCAGTTGGGTAGGCTAACCGACAATGGATTTTGCTCTCAGAATAATTCCCTTTCAAATGTAAATTTTGAGAAAACTAATAGAGAATAGAAAGCTATACCAGAATTAGATTGCGCTTAAAATTTACTTATTGTAAATTAACATAAAACCTTGTTAAGGTATGTCAACCATACTAAATCAATCTGGGTAAATTTGAAAACTCTTTTGGTTCGGATATCTATTGGGATTCTGGCTTTCCTATTACCTGCTGCTCTATTGGCCTTGACGCTGAATCTAGTCTGGGAATTGCCCACGGTCGCGCAAACGCTTCCCGGTTTGAGTCTGTCTGAGGATGAGATTACCTCCGAGTCTTATGTCCCCATCTTCACTAGGGGAAATCTTGACATCGCTCCAATATTTCTCGACGGAAAAATCATCGGGGGTGTCTCCTCATTCATCGAATTAGAGTCAAACAAGAACGAAAGTCGAGCTAGTTCCTATGGAGCAGCAACCCGTTCCCACTTAATTCACAGCAAGCTACAAAAAATCCTGGGAAATATGACCAGATACTCTCAGGAGGTTCTCCTCAAACAAGGCATATCTCAACTAGAAGCACAAGAAAAAGAACTGAGAAAGCAGCTAGTCACTACTATCTCAGATGAAAAGGGGACTACGGTTATGTCAGTGACTTTTCCCCAAAACGACACGCCAGAAATCATTTACTCAGTTACCCAAGCAGATATTTCAAGACCCCGATTCGGCGAATCGCAACCATTAAAAATAGCTAAAGATGCAGCCAAGATTGCTGAAGATTCTCTCATTCAAGCTTGGAAAGAACGCCAGTCTCCTCATCTGCGAGCTCAAGGTCAACATGCGTTGTTTGTTCTGGTTGCTTTAATTATTTCGAGTCTGAGCCTAGGGCGGACGCAGAAACGACTCGCACTCGTCAACATCAAGCTCAACAATTTGTTATCTAATTCAGAGACCGTTCAACTTCAAGATAATTCGATTTCAGGTCTATCGAAGTTAACTGGAAGATTAGGAGCAATTGCTCCACAACTTCAGAAACTTTCTCTGAGACAACGATCCAGTCTTAATAATTTCTACAGAACCCTATTATTTTGGACTCAATGGCTGATTTGGCTGCTTGGTATTGGTTACCTGACTAGCTTGTTTTACTGGACTCGTCCCGCGAGTAATTGGATAATAGGCATAACGGTTCGGGGTATTCGAGCTGAAACGGTAGTTGTGGGCTGGCCTCCAGCTGATTGGGTTTTAAGTTTTGGCAGGGAAGCAAACCTGGGACCCCCAATGTCTGTATTATTGTTCTTGCTGATGACTCGTTTGATGCTCAAAGGGGGAGATGCCCTAAGCGACTTTCTCGCTCGGCAGTGGAGCGAGCAAAAACCAATCGAACGCAACGCTTTACGTGCTCGCACTTTAGCTAGAGCCGCCAAAGGTTGGCTCAGAGCTTTCGTTTACTTGTTTCTAGGCGTGACGCTCGCCTATCATTTGCACCAGTTAGGTGCTATTACCCGAGTGGTGACAGTATTCCTAGGTTTTCTCAGCTTGGCCCTTTCCCTAGCTTCTCAGAACTTGCTTAAAGATTTGATCTCTGGTGTGCTCGTTTTGTGGGAAGATCAGTATGCGGTGGGAGATGTGATCGTCATTGGTGAGCAAGACGGTCTTGTCGAGAAAATAACATTGCGGGTTACCCAATTGCGAAATCTTGATGGGGAGAAGATCACCATTCCCAATGGGTCAATTGGCATGGTACGTAATCTTTCTAGTGAGTGGTCAAGGGTTAATTATGCCATTGAGGTCAGCTATAATATGGACGTAGACTTTGTGCTAGAGACAATAGAAGCGATCGCGCAACAACTTTATCGCGATCCCCAATGGCAGGAGCTAATCTTAGAAGCACCAGAAATCTTGGGCATCGATAAGATTTCCCATACGGGAATTTTGATTCGACTGCTCATCAAGACTCAACCTTTACAACAATGGTCAGTTGGTCGGGAATTTCGCCGCCGTCTAAAGAAAGCATTTGATGAACAGGGCATTAAGATAGGGATTCCGCAACAAATAGAGATGTATGTTAATGAGCCTTATATAAAAAAGACTAACGGGAATTTCACAATTGATAGCTGCTCCTGAGGTAAAATCAACAGCTGCTTAAATATCATTTGTTTTGTCAATTTGGAGGATAAGTAGTTTCTCATTTCAGGGGTGAACTTACGCTCCTCAAGCAGCGATTACGCTAAATCAACCGAAATCAGCAAGTTAATATAAAGATTTTTTCCACAACCTTATAGATAACCTATATTATATTCCCAATTTGGTCTTAATTTTTTAAGGTGTTTATTGAGGAGTGAATGTGAACATACGTTATCATAGTTTTTCTTGGTTGCTTAGTCTATGTACTTTCGCTGCGCTCGGAGCTGGTTTATCCCATCAAGCACAAGCAAAAACATCACAACCAGCAACAACAACTTTCAACCGCTCGACAAAGGCGAGCGCAATATCTTTGCCTAAGTGTCCACCGAACACCAATATAGTATCTCAACGGATTCAATTATTTTATTATCGTCAAGCAACTAATATCTCCAAAGTACTGAAAGCGATTCCGTCCTTGAAATGTCTTGTGATCGCGAACTATTCGGAAGATTCAATCATTCTGAGTGGTAACCAGGATTTAATCGAAAAAGCTTATCAAGTTATTGCTTCGATCGATCTTCCCTTGCCTGGTATTGAGATGCAGATGTGGGGTATTCAGATTTCCAGCGACAACCCTGAAGAATTGGCCGAAGTAATGTCTCTCATTCGAGAGGAAATCAATCTAACTCAACAGTTACTACAAGATACATTCGCTGTACTAAAACAATCCTTACGGGACATAAGGGAACAAGAGAATTCAAACATAGCCTTCGAGCCTGAGTTTGAGAACCTGGTGGCTAGTCTAGGATATAAGTCATTTCTGAATGCTAATCGCCCCTTATCTTTAATAGATATTGTCTTAAGCGGGAATGCGGTAGCAAGTTCAGAAGTTTGGCAATTTAACCAAGCTTTATACGACAAACTAATGGTGTTGATGAACAAAGATCGACGCTATGAAAAATACCTGGCTGCGATGAAGGAGACAGATCGACTACCATTCGAGCGATATTTTCGTTCCCGTGGTTTACGACCAGAATGCAAGAAGTATGAAGAGCTTAAACCCCAGGAAAAATGTGAAAAATGGCAATGGGTTGAGATAAGTTCGGGTGCTGCTGAAAACTACGTCAAGATAAGTCGTAAGGTGCTGCTTGAGTTTGCACTACAATATGGTAACTTTATTGCTAACCCAGAGCGATTTAGCCCCTACAAACTTCAACAAACAGCCAATGCCCTTAATGACAACTTACAAGAGAGCGCTAATGCCTTAAACAAAGACATAGAAGATCTCTTTGTGAGGTCAACTTTAGACAAGATCCAAAACATAGTAAGTCGTTTTGGAGACGTGGACTATGCACAGGTAGGAAGAACCACTATAGCAAGTTTACATGGGCTCGAGACCACAGTCGGCTCGAGTTCAGTTAGTGCCTTCGACGTTACTCCTCCTCTGAAGCTCTCCGAATTGCTCGCTAATGCTGAAAGCCTCAGCCAACAAATCAACTCATTTATTCCTACAGAAACTCTACCCGGAGCCGCAGAGGCAACTGAATCAACTGTTGGCGGTGTGCCCATATCTCGCGTTATCGGTTTACTTGCTGCTTTGGCAGAGCAGGAGTCTAAATTCCGTGAGTTGAACACTGGAGTCACATTAAAATTTACTCCTAATGTATTACGCAACATGAATTCTGCCGAACTAACAATTGATTTGACTATCGCCGATCCTGTGGCTACAGGTACGGCCAGTGAAGGAGTACCGCCCTTATCTCGTATTGGTAAGCAAACAGTGACCACCTCTGTTTATACTCAGGCAGTGGATTTCTTTGCTCTTTCGACATTTTCTAACCAAAGTACCTTGGATGGCGGGCGTGGTTACGTACCTATTGTCGGTCAGGTATGGAGGGGTATATTTAGTGCCATTCCTGGGTTTGGCCAACTGTTTAGTTGGAAAAAGTCTCCGAAAAACATCCTTCACGAAAGTCTGTTGTTGACTAACTCTTTCATCACGCCCACCTCTATGGGATTAGCCCTTCTCTATCCGATTAATGAAACCGAACGTTACCAAATCGACTTTTTAACTGGAATAGACGGATACAGTCGCTTAGAGGAGCAAGTTGAACGCTACATAGCTAAACAGTTTGGACAGGAGTATTAAAAGAATTGTTAAGTTGGTTTTTTTCTCATTGTCAAACTATCTCCCTTCTTAGACTAGATGCTTCTCTAAATAGATGTCCGCTCGCTATTTATCTACCCAATCTTTGCCTTACCCAGTCTCTTTCATTTCCCTGGGGAAATTGACTTGGTGGTAACGCTTTGAGTGGTTTAGTAATTATTGGTCTGGAGGTGGGTACAGGCAAAGGAGTAGTTGCTGATATGGGTACCGCTGATTTTGGTGCTGCTTTAGGCGCTGAGGATGTATGAGTTTTTTGGGTAGCATAATTGGTTCTGCGGAAACGACGAGTATATCGCTGTCTGTATGGAACTCTAGGCCCATTTTTGAGATAGTAGCTACTTTTGGGTTTAACGGCTTCTGCTTTAATCACAGCTTCTCTGTCTGTCAGGGAAGGACGGGGAGGAAATTGCTCTACTGGTAGCTCTTTGACTACTTCTAGCATAAACTGCCGCCAAAGTTGAGCTGCTACTCCGCTAGTGCCTTTAGTGGGCTGATTATCGTCATTTCCTACCCAAACTCCTGCGGTTACTTGAGGAATATATCCAACGTACCAAAGGTCGCGGGCTTCATCGGTAGTTCCTGTTTTTCCTGCTGCTGGTCGTCCGATTTGAGCGGGTATACCCGTCCCAGAAGTAACTACGCCTCGCAGCATCCAAGTCATCATTGCTGCTGTCTCTGGAGCGAGTGCTTGTTGGGGTTCAAAGTTGGCTTCGTAGATTATTTGACCTTGGCGGTCGCGAATGCGAGTAATTCCATAACCTGGTTGATAAGTACCCTGATTAGCCAAGGTCGCATAGGCGTTGGTTAGTTCCAACAAATTAACTTCCCAAGCACCTAAAGCTAGAGAGTAAGTAGGTTGCAGTTCGGATTTAATGCCCATTTTCTGAGCAATTTCAATAGTTGGCTTCCAACCCACATCGAGCATAGTCCGCAACGCAACCACGTTAATCGAGCTCCTCAATCCATCGTAGAGAGATACATTTCTGTAACGGTATTTATTTTTATAGTTTCTGGGTTGATAGCCATCAACCAAATATTCGGCATCGAAATAGGTTTTGTTAGGAGAAAAACCCGCAGCGAGCGCGGTAGTATAAACAAAAGTTTTAAAAGTAGAACCTGGTTGACGTTGAGCTTGAGTGACTCGATTGTATTGATTTGTGCCAAAATCTCTCCCTCCTACTAGGGCCTTAATTTCGCCAGTCTGGGAATCGAGAGCCACTAGGGCTGCTTGTTGAAATTGTTGCCCCTTACCATAGGTATCCAAGCTATAGTTAATAGCTGCTTCGGCTGCTTTTTGCCACTGGGGATTAAGAGTAGTTTCTACTACTACTCCTCCTGCCTGAAGTTCTTTTTCCGAGATGTATTTAGGTAATTCTTGCTCGATATAATCGGTAAAATAACTAGCTTTTCTAACTAATCTTTTCGGTCGATGGGGGTTAACGCTCAAAGGAGAAGCTATAGCCTGTTTGGCTTCTTGTGGCCTAATCAACTTCTCTTGGGTCATTCTTTGTAAAACTAAATTCCGTCTTTGGATAGCTAATTCTCGGTTATTCAGAGGAGAATAAGTACTGGGTGCTGGAATAATTCCCGCTAAGGTAGCTACTTCAGGTAAAGTCAACTCTTGGGCCGATTTACCAAAATAGACCCAAGCAGCATCTGCTACCCCATAAGCCCCAGAACCCAAATAAACTAGATTTAAATAGTTTTCTAAAATTTGTTGCTTAGTAAAATTTTGTTCGATGGCTATGGCTATACGCATCTCTTTTAGCTTGCGCTCGATGCTTTGTTCTTGGGTGAGAAAAACTATTCTGGCTAACTGTTGAGTAATAGTACTACCCCCCTCAACTACTTTTTTAGCCTTTAAATTGGCTACGGCAGCTCTGGCAATTCCCTGTAAATCAATTCCTTGGTGCTGCCAAAAACGACTATCTTCGCTGGCAATGAAAGCAGAGGAAACAATAACGGGAACGTCATCTAGTTTGATTCGAGCGTGGGCGATTGGCCCAATTTGTTTAACGATCGAGCCATCACTCGCTTTGATAGTTAAAGTTTTGGGGCGAGCATAGGTGGCGATATCTTCTATGGTTTCGGGTAAGCTAACATCTAATTTAGCTAATTTTGGCCAAAACCAAGCACAAGCGAGCGCTCCGCCACTACCAATTCCGAGCGATATTCCGAGCATCAGCCATCCCCACTTAAAACGTTTAGCTAATTGCCTTTTCTTTAAATTTTTGGGAGTGGGTAGAGATGAAGAAGTCGATGATGGTTGGGAAGTATCTGGTAATTGTGATTGACTGTTGGGACTCTGGTTCATGCTTTCAATTCTCGATACGGAGGCAAGGTTTATTGAATTAGAATCTGAAGTTCAAGTTCTAGTTTTAATATCTCAAGACCATGGGTAACAAAGGTCTTAAATCCAAACATTTTTGTCGATTACCATCATCAAAAGTTAGTTCTAACAAAGGATGTTTTTTATACTCAATATCTAAAATGATATCTAAAATGTTTTGACCGACAAGACTAAGTAAGGAATTAGTGACAATGCGCTCGCCGATAACCTGGACTTGGACGCGAGTTAATTCTCTCATGCCTAAGGAATGAGTCAAAATCGGTTCGTCGATTGACCAAACTCGATTTAGTTTGCTGCCATTAGCTACATAATTGGAAACAACATAGGTTATAGGTTCGTCAGGATTGGCTAAATTGTCTGGTACAAATTGAAAATTTTGTTCGGCTATTTTTGTCTTATGGGTTTGTCTTGATTCACTCTGGGAATTAGACAAATTAGCAGGGTCTTTCCTAGAGCATAAACCAAAGCCGAAAGGAGAAGCTCCTGTTTCTAGCCAATTCAACCTCGCCAACAAATTCAATTCCTCTGTCAGCTCAGACTGAGCCAGATGGCTATTGTCATCAAACCAAAACAATTCCAGATAAATATTCTCAAAAAAAAGAACAGTTGAAACTGTTCCTTGTGCGGGATTTTCTTTGGGTTCAGTACAGTTAAGACCTAATTTCCTCAAAAAAGGGATAAGTGGTCTGCCTACAGTCGAAAAAGCAAAGAGATAATATATTTGATAGCTCTGTGAAGCTAAATTTCTAGAGCGAATATGAGCAAGAATGTGCCTCATTCCTAATTTGTTATTGAAACAGATAACTTTAAAGAGTCATACTACATCAGGAACTAAGCTTGACGATATCAAAATTTTGCCAGGTGTAAATTTTGCCAAATCAAACCTGAAAACCTGAAAAATTTCCCAGGTTTTTCTTTAAGGTTATTGAAGGAGATTCGCCAAACATTTGTTTATAGTCTTGGGAAAATTGCCCCATATGCCAGAACCCACAACTGGTAGCTAGCTCCGTTACCTTAGAGGTAACGGAATTAGCTGATTTCAATGCTCGGCGTACTTGATGTAAGCGTAATATCTTGAGATATCCATATAGAGACTCTCCTCCATGGAGTTGAGGAATTCCTAGAACAAAAGTTTCTGGGGGTGTTTTTCCTCGACATAGGGTTAGAGCCCCGTACAACTCCTCAATAAACTGAAAACCGTCAATCTCAATGATGCATGATTCCCATTCAAATGCCCCCTTTTGGAGCTGAGTGAGCTCTTGCTCCCAGCCTCGAGCCCACTCAGCCAGCTCATCTATATCTTGAGTTTTGAGGCGAGTAATGATAGGAACATTACTGGTAGATTGCTTATCTTTCATGGTCTGTTTATATTACCATCTCAATTATTTGGTTGTGTCTTTAAAATCTTTTTGCGACACAACTCTAATTGTTGGCAAAGTTTATTTTTTGATTGACTAACTTTTAAACTTTTTGTACAGTATGGCTATAGTAAATTTACCTACTCAGCAATTGGGCTTTCATCGCCTTTAAGGCTAGATGTTAGCTATTCAAGGCCAAAAATAAACTATATAGACCTCTTGCTAAAGTTAAGGAATTTATCCTTTTAGTGATTAAAACTTATTAGTTGGACTACTATTAATTTTAATTGCTATTTGTGGTGTGAACTGGCTGATATTTTGTCAGCCAAGGTATTAACCCAGCTGATTACGACTGGGACAAGAGTAATAAAATCCAATTGAAAGTATCTTGTGAGGAGTGAACAATGTTTGATAATGTATGGAAGTATAAGTTACTTCGTTCAACAGTTTTAGGGATGAGCTTAATAGTTTTCTCTCCCTTAACAGTAAAAGCTCAAGTTGCGGCTGACAATGATAATCGGCTTTTGGAAAAGCTGGAACAGTACAGCCAAGAAGAATTAAATTCTGTCAATCAAGTGACCAATGTCAATCAATTGCGGGATGTATCTCCTACCGATTGGGCTTATGAAGCACTCAGAAGTTTGGTAGACCGCTATGGTTGTATTGTCGGTTATCCCAATCAAACCTACAGAGGTAATCGGGCTTTAAGTCGCTATGAATTTGCAGCTGGTTTAAATGCTTGTTTAAACCAAATTGAGCGTTTAATTGCTTCTTCTGAAGCGATCCTCAGAGAAGACCTTGATACCCTCAATCGTCTAGTTCAAGAATTTGAAGCTGAATTGGCTACTCTCACTGGTAGAGTGGATAATCTGGAAAATCGCATTGCTTTCTTAGAAGATCATCAATTTTCGACAACTACCAAACTATCTGGAGAAGTAATCTTTGCTTCAGCTAGCTCCTGGGGAGATGATAACGACAACCAGACTATTTATGGAGATCGAGTTCGTTTAGAATTCAACTCCAGTTTCGATGGTAGAGATCGTCTAGTTACTCGTCTAGCAGCGGGTAATTTTGGCAGTTTCCGCAATGATTATGAAGTAGATGCCACGATCAATGGTGTAGCTACGACCACAGAGCTAACAGATCTTGAGAGTGCTACAACTACTCGAACTTATGAAATCTTCCCTGGTGAAGATAATGATGTCTCCATCGACTGGCTGGCGTACTACAGACCAGTTGAACTAGGAAAGTTCCTTCAATTCGACGGTTATTTAGCTGCCTTTGGGGGAATACACAGCCACTATGTCCCGACTCTCAACCCCTATTTTGAAGATTTCGACGGGGGGAATGGAGCCATGTCAACTTTTGCCACGGAAAACCCCATTTATCGGATCGGTGGTGGTGCTGGTGGGGCTGCTAATTTCAACTACGACCTCGACAATAGCATTTTTAAATCGATAGGATTCAGTGTGGGTTACTTGGCTGGCAGTGCTGGAGATCCCAGTGAAGGAGCTGGTCTCTTTAATGGAGACTATGGTCTGTTAGGTCAGGTTCATGTCAATATTGTCGAGCGAGTAGATTTAGGATTTACTTACGTCAGAGGTTTTCATAAAGCCGACAGCCCCATCTTCGGTTCTGGAGCAGCAGATGGTTTAGGTATAGTTGGTACTGCCTTTGCCAACCTATCTGAATCGGAGCTAGTGGATGCCTTTGGTCCACAGGGTGGCTTTTTCGAGATTGGAGACAAGAAAACTAATAACTTCGGTACTCAATTAGCATGGCGTATCAACGACCGAATTAATTTTAGTGCCTTTTTTACTTACACAGATGTCGAACTCGCCGAGAGTAACCAGGATGGTGAAATCTGGACTTATGGAGCTGGTCTGGCCTTCCCAGATTTATTGAAGCAAGGAGCTGTACTCGGTATCTTTGCAGGGGTACAACCCTATTTAGGTATCGAAAGCGTCAGCGGTGTAAATATTTCCACGAAAAATCCCCTTCATTTAGAAGCCTTCTTTAAGTATCCCCTGAGAGATAATGTCTCAGTTACTCCGGGAATTATTTACTTGGGAAATCCCGAACAGACTGATGATAGTGAAGACCAGTTTATTACCACTATCAGAACTACCTTCACTTTCTAATTTTAATCGAGGTAAGCACTACCTATAGCGGTATTGGTAGAAGGAGAAAGTTTATTCAACGATGCGACGGCGAGCGACAAATGCGGGCATGGTTCAAACGAGGGTAACACTTTCGTAGAAATTTGTTTGTTTGTGTAGTCTACTCAAATGAAAAACGCAGTAATTGACAATCGCCGCTCATCTGTAAATCTCAAGTCTACATATAGGGTTAGCTAATATTACAACTATCTAAATCACAGAGTCACTAAAGTTATTGTAGCCATGGCAAATCTTAAAGAAATCCGTAACAGAATTCAATCTGTCAAAAACACGAAAAAAATTACAGAGGCGATGCGTCTAGTAGCAGCAGCTAAAGTCCGTCGCGCTCAAGAGCAAGTATTAG
>JASJDJ010000187.1 GCA_030065635.1 Xenococcaceae cyanobacterium MO_188.B32 | reverse complement strand
GCGATCGCTCCTGGCTGAATTTTCCGTAACTTCTCACTTTATCCAGTTCATACTCGTTCTTTTTCTTTATTCCATCCCTTTTTCACGGCGATTTCAGATGTCTTTCATTTGTGGGGCTGCTGGATGTGGGTTTAAATCTATCAATAAGCCCGTTAAAGCTCTGACAAATCGCGCTCATGCTCTTACTGTTCTTGACCTCAAATTTGATGTCCACAAGACAGAAGGCAAATCTCCTTTCATCTGCCCTGTCTCTCGTTCTGCTCCAGCGATCGATCTCATTGGGAATGAAACTATAGTGGCACGGAGGGATAGAAAGGTAACTCTTGTTAATCAGCCCATCGAGTCTCTGTTAATTTCCAAAACCTCTGAGACAGGTCAGTTTATCTTGGGACTTTGGTCAGAACATCAGGATTTTGCTACCAAATATCAAAATGATGTTGTCGATCATCCTCAAGTAACTGAAGAACAAGAAGCTGAGTTGACAGCCAGTGAATTAGTTGATGGTTCTTTTGATACTCCTTTCTAAAGTCTCCACCTGTAGTATACAATTGGCTTAATTCAAAAAATACTACAGGTTAGCTTCTGCATATAATCACGGAAATAATTGATTCAATCCCCTGAAACTTCGTTAGCCTTCAATAAGTAATTTTTGGGAGTTTTATACTACAAATTCCTTCAAGGCGATCGACAACGAAGATCGATCGATCGCTCACTTCACCAATCTAATCACATGGATATTTCTACACTGGAAGATTTTCTAACCTACTCGCTCGACTTGATGATAATGATTATTATTATTATCAAGACCTTTGATTTTATCCTTGTATCTTAAATAAAGTAGTAGCCCGATAAATTCTTGGTTAATAAAACCGAGAGAGAGAGGGTCACTACGCTCCTTTTTCCCATAAAATCAGGGAAAATAGAGTTATTAAAACATCAGACCTTTACTCAAACCCGTCATTATGGAAGTCACTTTGAATCAGCATCTGGAAATTACACCAGGAGTCAGAGGTGGAAAACCTCGAATTGCCGGTACTCGAATGACGGTCGCCGATCTTGCTATCTTGTATTTGCGGATGGGACAATCTCTAGATTTGATTGCTGGAAAATATCATCTCCCTATAGCCTCAGTCTATGCAGCTATGGCTTATTACTACGATCATCGCCAGGAAATAGAGCAGAGTATTCAAGCAGATGAAGCTTTTGCTAAATCGTTGCAGAGCAATTATCCCTCCCGATTGCCGACCAAGCTCAAGGAGTTAGGTGGTGAGTGACCGTATTCGCTTCCATTTGGATGAAAATGTCGATCCAGATGTAGCTTTGGCTTTGCGCCGTCAGGAAATTGATGTTACCACCACTCGCGAAATGGGGCTGCTGGGACAATCGGATGAGGTTCAGTTAGAGTTAGCCTGCTCACAGGAGCGAGTGATTGTCACTCATGACACAGATTTCTTGAGGCTGGCGAGTCAAAGTACTGATCATTGGGGAATTGCTTTTTGTCAAAAAAATGCCCGCTCTCTGGGCGAAATCATTCGCAGTTTGGTGTTGATTTATCAAGTGTTTAAGCCTGACGAGATGCGAGGCTGGATTGAGTATTTATAGACTCGTACTCCCTCTCTAGCTTGATGAACAAGCACAAACTGCTCCCCCTCCAGGAAAACTGGTTAATTTTCAATCGGTAAGATTTGTTACTTTTCTTTCTCGGTAATTACTCTAAGGTACTCTAGTCGCTTTATTCCTCCCCATCAACTACCATCAGCACCTCATGAACATTCAGGTATTTCTTACCTACTTTATCTATACTGTTGCTTTAAGTAGCATGGTCTTTTTGCTACTCGACCTTTTCTTCTCTCTCCTCAAATCCTGGCATCAATTAACCCCTTCTCAGACCAATGAGCCAGAAAATGAGAGCTTATCTATCCTCGAACCTACCGAGAGGGAACGAGCTACTTGATGCTAGTTCTTCCCCTCTTTATCCTATTTCCTTCAACAAAATCATGGAGCTTCAAGAATTTCTGACCTACTTTATTAATACTCTGATTCTGAGTAGTATTCTCTTTTTCCTAATCGATTTCTACTTTTATCTGCTCAATTCCTGGCAGCAACTCAATCCTTCAACTCAACTCAATTTCTATCAACAGGTTAAAGATGCTTTCTGGGATTTGGACACTCAATTAAGTATTTCCACTACTTGAAAATACAAACTTGCCACAACCTTGACCCAGTCCCTCTCAATAGATCCAGTTCCTGCGTCCCTAACCTGAATAGCTAACTACAATTGCACTACCGAACAATTAGCAGGTAACCGTTCACTCCCCCCCCCCCCAAAAAAGAGATGGCTAAAACTGCCCACTCAAGATAGGTAACCGTTCACTCCCCCTAGTCAAAAATGAGCCAACTGCGCCTTTGTGGTGTATGTTTAGAACATGGCTCAGTTAAATAAAGACGATCTATCACAAATGAATCGAAGTTACTTCCAATCCTTGTCTCAAGAAAGGTTGGTGGAAGTAGCAGATAATCTACATCAATTAGCTACGGAGTTATGGGAAAAGCAGCAACAGAATTCAGAAAATAGCTCTCAACCTCCATCAAAAGATAATCCTTATACTTCAACACCAACAAAAGAAGAGTCCGCTCAAGATTTAGAATCGGAAACTGGGTCAGCCAAAACTGAACAGAAGCAAATAGAGGAATCTTCAGTCAAACCCCCGCCGAAAAAATCGACCAGGAAGCCAGGAAAACAACCTGGAGCAAAGGGATTCGGACGTAAGCAACCTCTCTCTGGTCGAAGCAATCATTCCACACTACCCCCACCAGTGTTCCGCTTGTAATCAGAATTTAACCGAATCAGATGCTCAAAGATATATGGGCTATTATGTTTTGGAATTAGAAGCAGCAGAATCGGGATTTCGCATTGTAACTCAATTACATCATTACTATCAGGCAACTTGTAACTGTGGTCATTGCACTCATGCCCAACCAGGGACAGGATATATTTCTGAGATAGAAGGGAGAAGCAGAGACCTCAAGCTAACAGAATATGTTTTAGTCGGACCAATGCTGGCTACCTTGATTGCTTCGTTGGGAGTACGATATCGGATGAGTCGCACCAAAATTCAGGAGTTTTTAACTGACTGGACCAACACTCAACTCAGCACGGGAACTATCGATCGCTGTATCCGAGAAGCGGGAGGAGAAGGGGGGACATATTCCACTCTTAACTCGATTGCGCCAACAAGATTACTTAAAATCCCCCCTTTCCCCGCTTGTGTGCCAGTAGTCGAGGAGTTAGTAGCACAACTGCAACAAGCAGATATTCTCCTATGGCATGAAACCCATTGGTATGAGAGTGGCAAATTACATTGGCTTTGGGTTGCTGTGACCACGAAAATCGCAGTATTTCATATCGGCTCTCGCAGAAAAGAAGAATTATCTCATTTGGTTCGAGAAGCATTTATGGGTTGGTTAGTAACTGATGGTTATGCTGTCTACCGTTCTCACTCCAAACGACAGAGGTGTATAGCACATCTGATTCGTAAAGCAGTCGCGATTACGGGAGCGATTAATCAAAAAGCTGCTACTATTGGGCAATGGATTTTAGATGATTTGAGAGCATTAATTGCCACCATTGCCCAAGGAAGTGAGGACGCTCGTGGGATTCGTAAACGAATGGCTGGTCTGAGAAGAGTTTGTTATTTAGGAAAAAAGGTCGAGCACACCTTCGTTACAAGCCTTAGCTAAAGAAATACTCAATGATTGGGACGCAGTGATAGCTTTTGTGAAAAATCCTCAGTTGCCCCCAACTAATAATGAAGCGGAACGGGCATTACGTCATGCCGTGATTGCTCGCCACATTGGCTTTGGAACTCGCACTAGAGAGGGCAGTTTAGCTTACAGTTCGCTGCTTAGTGTCATCGAAACCTGTCGTCTGAGAGAGATTAATCCTTGGAATTACATAGCTGAGGTTTTAGCTCTGGCTCGACAAGGTCTTTCTCCACCACCATTTCCTGTGGGCAGTTAATTAATGGACTACCGCGAGCGCGCAGCGCCTGCCTTCGGCAGATCGCCATGTCCTAGATTCCCCTTGCTTTTTTGGAGGGGGAATGAACGGTTACTGTCCTGAACATCGATTTCCATAGGTTGATTCTGGTTCAATGGCAATGGCTCAAATTGAAATACTTTCACTTTTAATAAATATCTCATTTTTCAGCCAACCTGCTGAATGTAGGATGTAAGAAAGAACGCTAAAGATAATTAAATCCATGTCTTAACTTTTGTCCATTGCTAATTTTCTTGATTCTTCTTGCTGACTCTCTTGTTCGTGTTTACTTCTGTTTGGTTGAAAATCCCTTCTTAATCCCATCAAAGCGGGAATAACTGTCGGAGTTAAGAAAGTAGAAAGAGCTAAACCACCTGTAAGAGCAATACCCAAACCTTGATAGAGTTCTGCGCCTTTCCCTGGAAGGACAGCCAGGGGTAACATACCCAGTACACTCGTTCCTGCGGACATAAAAATCGGACGCAAGCGATCGCCTACAGCATAATATAAAGAAGCATCGTATTCCATTCCTTCTGCTTGGAGTTGTAAGGCGCGATCTACTAAGAGAATGGCATTATTAACTACTACCCCAGTTAAAATTACAAAACCCAACCCTGTAATCATATCCAAGGGAATAACCAGACTAGGGATAGAATTGGCAATGACTAGAGATAATAATGCGCCAGTCATTCCCATGGGTACGGTTGCCATAATTAATAGAGGATAGATAAAGGAGCGGTATAAAGCAACTAGGAGTAAATAGGTAATTACGAGGGAGAGGAGGAAAGTAGAGCCTAATTGGAGGAGGGTTTCGGCTAAAACATCCGCCGATCCTGCTAGTTCAACTCGCACGCCTGGGGGTAATTGTTGGCGTAGGGGTTGGAGGATTTCTTGTTCGGTGCGATCGATTAATGCTCCTAAAGGTACTTCCCTGGATACACTAGCTGTTAGGGTGATAGACCTTTCTAAATCCACGTGATTGATAGCATCTGCGCCTGTGGTTTCTAACACTTCAGCTACATCGGCTAGTTGCAATCTTTGACCCGAACCGTTATAAATAGCTAGTTGGCGTAACTGTTCGGGAGTTTGGACAAAGGTACCTTGCAATTCGACGGTAACATCTAGTTCTCGTTTCCCATCGACAAATTCTGAAGCTCTCAAACCACCTAAAGCAGCTTGTACCATCTCTCCTATTTCCCCTTCTGATAACCCTGCTTCTGCTAAACGTTCGCGGTTGGGAATTACTTGTAATTCTGGCGCACCCGTAACAAAATCGGCACGGACATTTTGAATTCCTTCTAGTCCTCTGATTTGGGGAGTAATTTGTTGCTGTATTTGGTTCAATTCTTCTAAGTCTTCTCCAATAATCTGTACCTCGAATTCTTTACCAGGATCTTGGAAAATAGAGCGTCGTATGGGTACAAGAAAACGATAACCAGGAAAGTTCGTGCTTGCTTGTCGCAGACGGTTAACGATATCGTCTAAATTTTTACCTGTAGCTAATTCTGGCTCGACAAAGCCAGCAATCACTCTAAAACCACCCCGATGTACGTAAAGAGTACGCATTATTTCTGGTTGAGAGCTAATAAAATCTCTTGGTGCTTGGGAAAGTTCTATAGCTTCGGGAATACTCGTACCAGGAAAGGGTTCGGCTAACCAGAAAATTAAGTTGCGATTTCCTTGTGGTAAGTAGTCGGCAGGAGGTAAGAGTTGGAAACTAACCAACAATAAGGTTATGGGTAATGCTAAAACAAATAAACGGCGTTTGAGTTTGCCTCTTCCTAACGACCAACGGACGGTTTTCAAGAGAAAATTTTCTAATTTGCTTTGAAAGAAGCGAAAAATAGCCGAAGTTTTGGCTACACTGCGTTCTAACCAATTGCCACCCCTGTATTCTCCTCCTGCAAGCATTTGGTCTGCTTCAGAACGCTTGAGAAACAGTCCCGCTAACATGGGAATTAAAGTTAGTGCTGCAAAGAGAGAAAAGAATACGGAAGCGGAAAGAGCAATCCCAATATCGAAGAATAACTGCCCTGCTTCTCCTGTAACTAGAACTATAGGTGCAAAAACGGCTACGGTAGTTAGAGTAGAAGCCAACATCGCTCCCCCTACTTCCTGCGTACCATCGATCGCAGCTTTCATGGGTGTTTTCCCTTTTTGCATATGGGTAAACACATTTTCCAGTACCACAATGGCATTATCTACTACCATCCCCACTGCAAATGCTAACCCCGCTAAACTAATAACGTTTAGGGTACGACCTAAGATATAGAAAACGATAAAAACAGTAATTAAAGTCGTAGGAATAGCGATCGCAATTACTCCTACTGTTCTTAATGAACCCAAGAAGAGCAATAATACTAAAGCCGCTAAAATCGCCCCGATAACTAAATTACCTTGAACAAAAGAAATCGATTCATTAATATAGTCATTTTCATCATAGGAAATATCAAAAGTAATCCCCTCTCCCTCACGGTCAAATCTGGCGGCTAAATCTACTAATGCTTCTCTAATTCCTGCGGATATTTCAGGTACATTCCCTCCTACCTGACGAATAATTCCCACACCTACGGCTGGCTCGTTATTTCTAATTAAAGCTCTATCTTGAATGGCTCGACCGATACGTGCTTGAGCCACATCTCCCAAATAAACCGTCCCCGACTCATCCCGACGCAGCACAAATCCTTCTAGTTGTTTGACATCCTCAATGCGACTGACAGTCCTGACTCGATACTCTCTACGTCCTAAAACTAAAGGCCCTCCCCGTATATCTCGGTTGTTATTACGCAGGCTATTAGCTACATCTCCAATGGTAAGATTGCGCTCGGCTAAAGCTTTGGGATCGACTACTACTTCAACTTCCCTGGCTCTTCCTCCAGATACAATAAACTGTCCCACTCCCTGTACCTGTCGCAAGCGAGGAACAACCACATCATCCACTAAATCTCTGTAGTGATACTCATCAGGGGTAAAACCTTCTTTGGGGGTTAAAATTACCCACATCATGGGACTGCTGCTCCCGCTTACCACTTCTACATCCGACTCACCGGCTTCTCTCGGTAAGACTTCAACCTGCTGTAGTTTATTCAGAACATCAACCAAAGAGCGATCGATATCGCTACCCCAGTTAAATTCAACATTAATGCTGCTACTACCAAGCCTACTGGTGCTGGTAATTTCTTGTACTCCCTGGACTTCTTCTAGTCTTTCTTCAATAGGACGAGTTACCAAATCCTCTACTTCGGCAGGAGAAGCACCCAGATAGGAAGTAGTAATACTAATTTCAGGGCGATCGCCTCCTGGCTGTAATTCCAGAGGCAATTGGAAAAGTGCGAGGATACCGAATAATGCCAATAGGCAAAATAATACTCCTGTTCCATGTCGCCAACGAACGGCTGTTCTGATTAAACTCATTTTTTTTTGGTTAGTGGTTAGTTGTTAATTGTTGAGCTAATAATTTTCTAATTTATAACTACTATCAATTGTCAATTAAGCAATTTTTTAATATAGTAAAATGTATAACCTTCGCTAAAGTATTCAAATTAACTATAAACTGTATAATCAAGAATTTACTGCTGATTAAGTTCCGTCTTTCTTGACTATTATTAATATCTTTGTAAGTATTTGATAAACATTTTCTTGTTTTAATGCTTGATGGCAGAAACGCGATTAATTTACAACAAATCGAGAAATGGCTCAATAACTTTTTTAGTATCTTTACTGTTAACTACTATTGATTAACTACCTGCACCGTAGCACTATCTGTAAGTCCATCTCCCCCTCTAATCACAATTTCTTGTCCTTCTCTTAATTCGGGGTTAGAGATTGCAACTTCAATACCTAAATCTGCAATCATCTCTACTTCTAACTGTTGCGCTTGGTTATTATTAACAGCAAACAATAACCATTTGTCACTTCTTCTTGTCAAAGCATCTCTCGGCACGATAAAAGTATTTTCACTTTCAACAGGTATGGCTAAATTTGCCTGAATTGCCATTCCTGGTAATAATTTCCGAGGCGGGTTATCTAAACTAATTCTTACTAATTGTCGGCGAGAAGCAGTATTTGCCGTGGGTACTACTGCGCTAATAGCTGCCTCCTGTTGCCAATTAGGTAAAGCCCTGGCATTTAAATCTACTTTCATTCCTGGTGCGACTTGTCCGCTTAGGCTTTCTGGCACTTCTAGAAAGATATCTAAAGAGCGATCGCTAACTAAAGTCAAAATAGGATCGCTGACTTCTACATAGTCCCCTGGATCCACATCCCGAGACTGAACTATTCCAGAAAAGGCTGCTTTAATTTCGGTGCGCTGCATTCCTAACTCTGCTTGTGCTACAGCCGCTTGAACTGCTGCTACTAAACCCTGTTGAGCTTCAATTTCTTCTTTAGTTGGTCCTGCTTGTGCCTCGGCTAACAGTGCTTCGACGCGGAATTTCTCGCTAGTTGCTGCTTGTGCTTCGGCTCTGGCTTCTACTAAGGCTCTACGGGATAATGCTCCTTGTTCTGTTAAACCCGACACCCTTTCAAGGTTATCTTGCGCTTCCGATTCTCTTGCTATAGCTGCACTTAACTCGGCTTGTCGTTGGGCAATAATTTCAGGACGAGTACCTACCTGTAACCGCGCCAAATTACCTCTTTCCTGTGCTAATCTGGCTTGAGCTTCGGCTAAGGCTAATCGAGGATCGGCATCATCGAGAACTGCAATAGTCATTCCTTGTCTGACGCGATCGCCTTCTCTGAATAATACTTGCTGTACCCTGCCGTCGATTTGCGAACTAACAGTCGCGCTTTTTCCTGCTTCTACTTGCCCTAATAACTTAATTTTTCTATTACCCGTACCTAGGTTTAAAGCTATGGTTTCGACAGCTTTCGGTGGTGGTGCTTGAGTTTGGGCTGTGGCTGTTGTGGCTGTTGAGGTTGTCAAACTCGCGCTACCCAAAGCGTTTTTCGACGGTGCAGGTTCGCTCGTCAATATTTGCCGTAAAGCTATTCCTCCTCCTAAAAGTAAACCTACCAACAACAAAGGAAATAATTTATTCTTTTTTAGACTACTTTCTGAAGTCTTTTCTATCTGCTGTTCGTAGGAATTTGGTTTTAATTTTGAAGACTGTTGAACTGGCTTCTCAGTAGATTTCATGACTTTGGTTTAGCTAATTTTTGACAAAATGATAATAATCTGTAGTATTTTTCTGGCTTTATATTAATCTATATTAAAAAATATTTACTATTGTTTCTTAAAAGAATTCTGTGTGGCAATATTCTCATCTACAGGAATATTTAGCTCGATCGATGATTATTCTGATAGGAACGAACTCAGCGTTAACTACTTCTGCGATTTAGATCTGAAGACGCTCCAGAAGTTGATATCGCTTAAGTTTGCCGATCCAGAACAGTGCGTGTATCAAAAAAAGGGTAGAGTGGCCTCGAGCAAAATTCTTGTACATAAACGGTTTAAGAGCTTTTTGAGTTAAATATCAGCTCTATCTTGTTCCTGTTGATTTTTAAGTCATCTTTGCTGTTTTTCGTCCTCAACAAAAAGCGATCGAGAATCTGCTTGTTCTTATGATGGATTTAAGAGTGAGAAGAGTTTAAGAGTCTAAAGATTAATCGGTTTGCTTATGTGAGATCGCTATATCGGCTCACTAGGGAGCATTAGCATCATTTAAAACCAACAGCGACAATTACCAAAACGATGCTGGAGAAAAGGATGAAAGCACCTGTATCATTTGAACCAGAAAGTTTCTGGGCTGCATGAGATTGGCAGAATAGTTAGCTGAAAGAATGTATCTTATTAAACTTAATATATGTTATGAAAACTTTTAGCTCTTTCTTGGTCAAACTCAAAATTGAGGTAAAAAAATGAAATGTTGTCCCTACTGTGAGCAGTTGAATGAATCGTCTCAGATTCACTGTGAAATATGTTCAACTAGATTACTCGATCAATTAGAGCCAAAAACTGGTATTCAGCTATCTTCGCCAATGATAGTAGCTAATTTAAAGGTTGAAGATCAAAGTCTCATCTTGATGCCACTTCTGGCATTAATAATTACAATCATCTTAGTCGGCATGGGTGGAGTTTATGAAAGCAACAGTGATGACAATCAGCAAGAGCCAAGCAATGTTTCCCCTGCTGTTGTGCAGTAATTAAGGGGACGGCAATTAACTAGTAGTCAAAAGAAGATTAAGTAGCATCTTTGGCTCATCGATTCATTGTCCAAGGAGCAGAGTAGGAAATCATCGTCAGCCAAGTTATGGCGATTAGGGTGTTGTGTTAGGTAGATTTGTGAGGCAGAATCAAAGCAATAATCAGACCCACATAACTAAGCGGAAGACCAAAGAGAAAGCCAAAGCAATAGGAATAACCTTTGTGAGTTAAAATACTGGCACAAAAAAGAGCAGGAATAACCAAGAAGACAAACAAGAGCAATAAAGAAAAAACATCCATATTTAGTCCCAAAATGAGACCTTAGAGTATCAAATTTATCTGATTTCTTCTATTTTATTTAGGTTTTATTATTAGGTGAAACGCATCTTAAAGGTATTGACAAATTGCTAGTTATATGTTGTTAATCCTCCTAAATTAACCCCCGCGATCGCCAACCCTTGGTTCTAGTTTTCGCCATCGCTATAATCATCAAAAAGATTAATTTTCCGAGGAATGAAACTCAGACCTAAAATTACGATTGCCGCTCATTTTAATGAGCTAGAAGACCCGAGAATAGAAAGAACGAAACGCCATAAATTAATTGATATTATTACAATTACTATCTGTGCAGTAATCTGTGGAGCAGATGGGTGGAATGATATTGAATTATATGGAAAATGTAAGTATAAATGGTTGAAAAAGTTTCTAGAACTTCCTAATGGGATTCCATCGCATGATACATTTGCCCCTTGTTTTTTCTCTACTCAATCCAGAACAATTACAACAGTGTTTTCTTAAATGGGTAGAAGCAATTAGTCGGATTACTTTTGGGGAAATAGTAGCAATAGATGGGAAAACTCTCCGAGGTTCTTATGATAAAAGTAAAGATAAATCAGCTATTCATATGGAAGCGTGCTTGGGCGACAAATAATGGATTAGTTTTAGGACAAAAAAAAGTCGAGAGTAAATCCAACGAAATTACTGCTATTCCCGAGCTTCTTAAAGTTTTATCTTTACAAGGATGTATTGTTACTATTGACGCAATCGGCTGTCAGAAAAAGATAATCAACCAAATTATCGACCAGGATGCTGAGTATATAATTGCCTTAAAAAAGAATCAGGGAGGTCTTTACGAGCGGGTAGAGAAACTATTTGAACAAGCCTTACTCAAGGATTTTAAAGGGTTAATTAAAACTGAATATCGACAATCTGAAGATGAGCGGGGACGTCAGGAAATAAGATATTGTCAAATTCTGACTAATATTAACCAAGAAATTGACCCTAAGGGAGAATGGAAAGGTTTTAATTCCGTAGCTTATGTCGATTATTTGCGAACTAAAAATGGAAAAACCACTCTAGAAAGAAGATATTTTATTAGTAGTCTAAATGCTGAGAATCACCAAGCAATTGCCATAGCTATTAGAAAACATTGGTGCATAGAGAATCAATTACATTGGGTTTTAGATGTAAGTTTTAATGAAGATGCTTCTCGAATTAGAAAAGATAATGCTCCTGAGAATTTAGCTATTATTATACACATAGCTTTAAATCTTTTGAAACAGGAAAAAACTCTCAAAGTGGGAGTAAAGAATAAGCGAAAGAACGCTGGTTGGGACGAGAAATATTTGCTTCTTCGTTTTAACAATTTAATTAGTTAAATTGACTTAAAAATTTTGATGGTGGTATTTCTGGCTTCTGTGGCAGCCCAAATGATTAACGTCGATAAAATTGTCGGGGCATTTTTAGCAGGATTAGCAGTTAACGATGTAGTAGAAAGAAGTCCTGTAGAGGAAAAAATCGTATTTATTGGTAGCACCCTATTTATTCCCTGTTTCTTCGTTGATATGGGGCTGCTACTCGATATTCCTGGTTTTATAACTACTCTCACTACTGAATTCCCCCTAACGATAGCTATTGTCGGGGGACTGTTTATCAGTAAATTCATGGCTGCTGCCATCGCCAAATTCCTGTATCGTTACAGTTGGGATGAAGCAATGACGATGTGGTCATTATCTCTTCCCCAAGTAGCTGCTACTCTTGCTGCTGCTTTAGCTGGTTTGAATGCAGGATTAATTAGGGTTTGCTGAATAAGTAAGCGAAAAAATTCACAAAAATCAACTTGGTTAAAAAGATAAGTTTTCCTGTTAGTAACTAAGGTTTAATATCAACTT
>JASJDJ010000186.1 GCA_030065635.1 Xenococcaceae cyanobacterium MO_188.B32 | reverse complement strand
TATTAATGGTTTAACCTCAAAATAGCTAAATCCTTAATATATCTGGGTTTCAGGCGAATTTACCTCTTCGAGGTAAATTCGGCGTCTGGCAAGGCTTTCACCCCTTTTTGATAGGTAAAATTGTCAAAGTCCCGTTAAGGATTCACCTTTTGAAGAATGTAGGCAGGCGAGCGCTTACAATCGCTTACAATAGCTGGCGATCGCCAAAAAGAATAATTGTCAAAGAGGCTTCTTCAGAGGAAAATAACCTTGACTCATCAGAAAAAATACTACTACCACTATGATTCAGGGCGTAGAAATTCTGCGGCGTAAACTCTCTCAAAGGGCGGGTAAACCTTTCGCCAATATCCTCAATGAAAAAGTGATTGAAGAGGCAATTGTTCAGGCAAAACTCAAATATCGCAACCGTCTGTTCACTCCAATAGTGACCATTTGGGCGTTTCTCTATCAGGTGCTTGAGCCAGATAAAAGCTTGGCCAATGCTGTTAAACAAATAAGATCTTGCTTGACAGTTGAAGGAGTAGAGGTTCCCTCCCTGAATACTGGTGGTTATGCGGTCATCCCGTAAGCGTTTGCCCGAGAAAATGCTGGAATGGTTGGAGAGAGCATACAGGAGAAAGCCTAACCGCGCTCAGCCGCGCCAGAGCAAAGGTGGCAGGGGCGTTACGTCAAAGTGCTGGATGGTTCTACAGTAGTCATGGCAGATACCGCAGCCAATCAAAAGGAATACCCTCAACACAAGAATCAACAACCGGGGTGTGGATTCCCGCTTGGCCAAGCTGGTGGTAATGTTTTCCTTGACTACCGCCGCTGCTATTGGGGTGAGAATTGCTACCTTGAATACTGATGAAATCACCTTAGCTCGCAGTTGGTATAGCACCCTGAAGCCATTTGACATAGCCAAGCGCCGACCGAGCCTATGGCAGTTATGTAGACTTGGCATTAGTCCAGCAACAGGGAGCTTCGGGCGTATTTCGGAAGCATCAGGGTCGTCAAAGTGATTTTAGAAAGGGAAAGCGGCTAGGAAAAAACGACCATCTTGTTACCTGGACCCGTCCGAAGCGTTGCCCTAAAGCCATGGATAAGCAGGAATTTAAAGCTCTGCCAGCAACCCTTCAGGTGCGTGAAGTACGCTTCTCGGTTGAGCGCCCAGGATGGCGAACTAAATCCGTCACGGTGGTCAACCAAGGTGGTCACCACCGTGACCAGGGCAAACGCATCTTGTCAATAAGAACGCCTTAATCTCAATAAACCCCCAAATAATCGCGTTAAGTCCTACTTATTGACAAGAATTTAAGCGATCGCTTAAATTCTTGTCAAATCTATCAAACGATAAATCCTGATTCTTTCATCGATTCATTAATAGGTGTTTTTGTCAAGACTAATTTAGATGGGTTTGCCCTGACCAACACCCCCTCAGTAATGCCGTACTGTTTCAATACTAACCCTACCGCTATTTGCCACATAAATTCCCATGGCAATTTAGCCTTACGGAACATCCAAGACAAGGCTCCGATTTTGTACTGACCCAGGCTCACCCGCTCAAACCTCGCCCAACATACACTGTTGGTCAACAGAATCCCCATCAGGCAAAAGCAAACGCCACCCACGTTGAATTCGGCTTAACCCCAACTCTGGTTTGTGAATTTTCAGACCTTTATCCAATTCATTGATAAAATCTTCCACAAAGGGCAAGGGGGTGCTCAGAAGCATGGTTCTATCTTCTTGTACTAACTCTCAGACAAGTATTATACGGCTAGCCCGAAAAAAACTTGAACATCGAGTACTAGGCTGGAGTCTTATCGACGGGACTCACTCTAGGGTGCGACTTCGGTTCGCACAGACTGTCTATGTTTGTACAGGTTCATTGGTGCCCCCTCTTCCGTTTTCGACACTTCTAACACCCGAACATCGGGCAAGTCCAGAGGGATTTGAATCGAGTTATCCATCATGGCCACCACAATTAATCTGATATCTTTATCATCCCAAAGTAGTCATACTCTTGACAACCACACTATCTGTAGGGTTTACCACGGGAATTCCGGAAGAGCCATACATTTTATTTAAGCGAACCGTAAGTTACGAGGCGTGCCAGCACTAAAAAAAGCGGTCACGAATAACAATCACTCTTCAATCAACTGTAAGAGGTTTAAAGATCGCAATTAACTACAATTCAATATTCAGACGTACTATAGCCTTGAATATTTTCTGGCTCAAATTGGCGCAAAATCGATGTTGCTTTATTTTTAAGACTTTCTGTTCCTTCAACTACAATCAGATATTTACCTGCATTCAAACGATTGCGATAGGGTAAAGCGTCTCCACTACCACTGGTTAGACCCACGCCACCACCAACAAAAATACTACCCATGGCACCACCAATAGCACCGAGTATACCACCAACAATATGATTACCTGGTTCTCCTGCCCAATCGAGGGTATCTAACCCAGTAATAAGATTAAATAGATAGCCACCCGCAAAACCAAAGGGAACTAGCCAATAAGCCATTAGTAAAGCTCTTTTTTTTGCTTGTTGATTGGGGTCTATTAAGCCAAACTCATCGGCAGTTTTATAGCCTTTACCCAAAATGGTTATCTGTGATCGCGGAATATCGGCTTTTTCTAGGGCTGTATAAGCTTTTTCCGCTACAATGCGATCGCTCAATACGGCAATAAGATAGTTCATCGAACAATTTTAATTAGTGAATACCCTGTAATTTTAAAAGATTAAGGGATGTCTAGGTCTATTTCTACAGTTTTGCGGTCTAAATTGACAATACCGCGATCGCGAATATCGCCAGTTTTACTTCCCCGACAGTATTTAACTTGACGAATACCGACAGTTTTACTTGCCTCTAGTTAACTATTATTCTTGTTTAAGCTAGCCAGATTATTGAGAATAACTCAATTTTCTTGAGAATCATTGACGTGACCTCACACCACCTTGACTGGGCTGGAGGGCAGACCCCGCGTCGACGAAAGGCGCAAGGGCGGGAATGGGGGAATTACCTTCAATTTCTGGTGTTGAGACAATAGACTCTAGCAAAATACTCCCCCCTTCCCGGTGCTGCCCTAGCAAGGGAACGCGCGAGTCGTGACATCTTTATAACCTAAGATAATCCCATAAACTCTTTGTGCAAGTAATTGGTGAACGGGATAATCTACATAAGAGGAATTTCGATAATCTTGAAAACCCAATCGCAAATCTTGCCGTAATTTTTAGCGTGGGGGATGCTGGGGAAACCCCAGCATATCCAACCACGCTGTGAGCTTTTTATTCTTATCTGCCATCAACACAATCCCGGCATCCGAGGTAATTCTTCCCCCGTCAAAATTAGCGATTACTTCTCTTCCTTTTATTTTTCCTAAATTTAGTTTTTGCCCGAAGTTTCCGCTCGAATTGGGAGTCATAAACTAGAGATATTTACATTGTTTTATAACTAAATTATAGCCTAAGTTTATAGGTTTTTTTTCTATTATTTCTCGTTAACTAGTTAATTATTGTCCAAAAAATACGCTAATTAATTCTCCTTTGTTCCAAGTCTAATTGATTATGATGTCTTCGATCGCCCTCACAACACACTGTCATTTTCTTGGCTTAGCTTTAGTCAGGCTCAACATCAGATTAAATAAGGTTTTTAGAGATATCGATCGCACTCTTTGTGAGAAATGCGGGCATACTCTTACCGTTGACACTGGTATATCTCGGCGGGATACATTACTTATGCGTGGTCAGACAACTAGATTACGTCTGCCTACCTGTAGGTTGCTTTTCTAGGTTCTATTTCACCTTGGGAATGAGGACTAAATAAAATACAAAAGTTAAAGAGTCAAGGTAAAATCAGAAAAGTCAACAAAAAACGAAAGAACTAATTCGCTGATGCAGCAATTGCGACCTTATCCACCAGAGATTGAAGAAATAATGCTTCTGTTCTATCAATCGTTATCAGAAAAAGAGCGCAGACGCTATGCAGCGATAGAAGCTCTGAAGATAGGCTATGGGGGGATTAGTTATGCAGTCAGACTTTTCGGAGCTAATAGCCGAACTATTAAACGAGGAATCGAAGACCTAAAATCTGCCGAATTGATGAATCAAAGTCGAATAAGAGTCAAAGGAGGGGAAGAAAAAGGAAGTTAGAGACCGTCGAGGGATTAGAATCGGCTTTCTTAAGTGTTATCGATCGACATATCGCGGGTTCACCGATGGATGAAGAGATT
Organism: Xenococcaceae cyanobacterium MO_188.B32; assembly: GCA_030065635.1. Taxonomy (GTDB): domain Bacteria; phylum Cyanobacteriota; class Cyanobacteriia; order Cyanobacteriales; family Xenococcaceae; genus JASJDJ01. The sequence continues at coordinate 7,976 of JASJDJ010000186.1, read as the reverse complement.
AGATGGACTCATTTAACTCGTCAACAAATAGCGGATTTGCTATTTGAAGAAGAAGAAATTAGAGTAAGTGTAACTGTAATTGACCAATTACTAGATCGACACAAATTTCGTCGTCGTCAAGCCTTCAAAACTCAAGCCACAGGCAATAATCCTCTCAGAAATGAACAATTTAAAAATATAAATCGACTCATTGATGACTACCAAAAGGCAGGAAATCCCGTCATGAGTGTCGATACAAAAAAAAAGAAAAACTCGGACAACTGTATCGAGATGGACACACCTATAACCAACAAGCATGATAAATACCTTCCTCAATGGAATTATAAGGTTCAGCCACAATCTGCCTAACTTTGGTAAATAATTAAATCCTCATTCCTTAGTATCAACCAGAAACGAATTATAACTATTGTAGAGACATAATATCTTGCCAGAACTAATAAGCTTAGACGCACTTAGATTGCACTTTAATATCCCCGAAAGCTTTGTAAATATTGATACGAGTAGAAAATTTTAATGCGTCTAAGCTTAACTGTTAACTGTTAACTGCAAAATTTGACTCAATCCATTCCTGTAAGATAGGATTAACTACTTCTGGTGCTTCGTCTTGAGGACAATGACCCAAACCTTCTAAAGGAATAAACTTTTCTACTGTGGGAAAATTAGCGAGTTCTCTACCCATAGCCACTGGTTCCCAAGGGTCTTCTGTTCCCCATAGGAGGACGGTAGGGCAACTAAGACGGGGTAATAAATCTTCTGGTAAAGGACCTTGAGAATAGCGAGTAAAAGCCAAAAAAACATCAGCAGCACCACTATCTGCTGCTGGCTTCATCAGAAGATCGACTAACTCATCGGTTACTGCTTCAGAACGTCGATAAGCTTGTAATAAAATTTTACGAACTACTTTGGGTTTGGCTAACTGCTGAAAAAATAAATTCCCAATCCATTTATTATTTAAAATTTGTTGAACGATGGGTGCGCCCATCCTGCGGTACCAGGGTAATCCTGCTTGCTTTCTTTCGTGTAACAGACGTAGGGAACAATTAATTGCTGCTACTCCTAAAGCTACTTCTGGGTAATCGACTGCCGTTTGCATTGCTACTATACAGCCGATCGAGTTACCGACTAAAAAAGCAGGGCTACCAACTACTTCACGGCAAAAATCTGCTACTTGCTGTCCCCAAGTTTCAAAAGTATATTCGATTGTTTCCCCTGGAGTCGGTTTAGCCGAACCACCAAAACCAATCAGATCGAGCGCATAACAACGACAAGATTCTCCCAAGACTGGCAAATTTTTGCGCCAATGACCCCAAGAAGCCCCAAAACCATGAACTAAAACCACAGCAGGGCCAGTTTCTCCACAGTTTTGGTAAGTAAGGGGAAATCCTCGCCAATTCCAAGTTCGGGCAGTGGTAAAGGTATCGATCGCAGAAATAGATGGCATGACTAAATAATTAACTTATATTGATTTATGTTTATTTTTATTATGAGCATAGATCGGGTTTAATAATCGATATTTACTTTGAAAAGCCTGAAAACTTGATTATCGATAAGCAATATAAATGACTACTAAACAATTTATTGGTTCAGAAGCACAAACAACTTACGCTGAGGCAAAAACAGTTATTTTGCCCATTCCCTATGAAAAAACTACTACCTATCGCCAAGGCTGTCAAAATGGTCCAGCAGCCATTATCGAAGCATCAGACCAATTAGAAGCCTATGACGAAGAACTGCAAATAGTAACCTGCTTAGAAACAGGAATTTACACTACTGAAGCGATCGCCGATACCAGGTTAAATTCCTCAATTTCTTCAGAAGAAATGTTACAGACTACCACAGAAACAGTATCTCAATTAATTGCTGATGATAAATTTGTCATTGTATTGGGAGGAGAACACAGCATTACCTCTGGAGTGGTTCGGGCTTATATGCAAATAATCAACGAACCATTTACAGTTATTCAAATTGATGCTCAAGGAGATATGCGCGATAGCTATGAAGGTTCAATTTATAATCATGCTTGTGTCATGCGCCGAATTTTAGATATGGGTTTACCAACCTTAGCTGTAGGTATTCGCAGTATTTGTCTAGAAGAAGCCCAATTAATTGCTCAAAAAAAGATTCCTGTAATCTGGGCTAAAGACATTTATTACCAATCTGATTGGATCGATACTGCGATTTCTCGGATTACTACCAACAAGGTATTTATTACGATCGATCTAGATGGAATCGATCCTAGTTTATTACCAGGAGTAGGCACTCCCGAACCGGGAGGGTTAAATTGGTATCAACTAACCCAATTTCTCAAACGAATATTTACGAGTTATCAAGTAATTGGTTGTGATGTGATGGAATTAGCACCTGTAAAAGATTCAGTAGTTTCTCAGTTTACAGCAGCTAAACTAGTGTACAAATTAGTAGGGTATCACTACCTAAATCAAACCTAATCTCTAGTTATGATTCAATTTTATTTCTCTTAGATTGCTTAGTAAACGACTATAGACTATATAGGAAATAATATTTATGGAAGCAAACAAAAGTTCTGTTGGAGATTATGCCCCAGATTTTGAAATCCCAGGAATCGACGATCGAGTACATCATTTAGGTCGTTACCTCGAAAATTTTAAAGCTATTGGCGTAGTTTTTATCGGTAACCAATTTCCTCAGGTTGAGGAATATATCGAACGACTCAAAAAAATTCAAACTGAATTTGAATCTCAAGGCTTTACCCTCATTGCTATTAATTCTAATGATGCTGGGGGAACTATGGAAGAGAGCTTTGAAGCGATGCAAAGTTTTGCTCAAAAACAGCAATTAAATTTTCCTTATTTGCGAGATCCAACTCAAGATGTCGCTAAGTCTTTTGGGGCAGAAGTAATTCCCGAAGCTTTTTTGCTCGATTCTCAAGCAGTTATTCGTTATGCCGGGAAAATTGATGATAGCTCCGAACCAAAAGATTCTTTAGTTAATTCTTATTTTTATAATAGTATTTCTGCACTATTAAGCGGGGCAGAAATTTCTCCTAGTAGTACAGAACCAGTTGGTGAACCGATTAAATGGCGTAAAAATAAAAAATAAACTATTCGTAACGAAAATTAAACTCAATTACCAAATAATTTCTGACCGAGATTGAGGTCAGAAACCTGGTATGTTATGGGGAGATAAATCAAAAATAACCAACAAAATTGCTTTTTAGGGGATGAGTTACCAGCGGGTTTTATTAAAACTGAGTGGTGAAGCATTAATGGGGGACTTGGGCTATGGCATAGACCCCAAAGTTGTTGCTGAAATTGCTCAAGAAATAGCAGATGTAGTCAATGGTGGAGTTCAAACAGCCATTGTGGTAGGTGGAGGCAATATTTTTCGTGGAGTCAAAGCTTCTGCTGCTGGTATGGATCGAGCAACTGCCGATTATATTGGTATGATTGCTACTGTGATGAATGCCATGACTTTGCAAGATGCTTTAGAACAAATGGGCGTTCCTACCAGAGTACAAACAGCGATCGCCATGCAAGAAGTAGCCGAACCCTATATTCGTCGTCGCGCCATGCGTCACTTAGAAAAAGGTAGGGTGGTTATTTTCGGTGCAGGTTCGGGCAATCCTTTTTTTACCACCGACACCACAGCAGCTTTAAGAGCAGCAGAAATAGATGCTGAAGTAATTTTCAAAGCTACTAAAGTAGATGGAGTTTATGATTCAGACCCCAAAACTAATCCCGATGCTCACCTCTATCAAAGCTTAACTTACGGACACGTCCTTACTCACGATTTAAGGGTAATGGACAGTACGGCGATCGCTTTATGCAAAGAAAACGATATTCCTATCGTTGTATTTAATCTTTCGGTGCGCGGCAATATTGTCCGTGCAGCTAAAGGAGAATCTATTGGTACCACTGTGGGAGGTTTCTGTGAAGTTAACTGAAATTAAAGAACATATGCAAAAGACTATTGATGCAACTCAGCGGTCTTTTAATACTATTCGGACGGGACGAGCTAGTACTTCTTTACTAGACAGGATTACGGTGGATTATTACGGCACAGAAACACCATTAAAATCTCTGGCTAATATTAGTACCCCCGATGCTACAACCATTACCATCCAACCGTACGATCGAGGTAGTATGGGTGACATTGAAAAAGCCATTTCTATGTCCGATCTAGGTTTAACTCCTAACAATAATGGTGAAACGATTCGTTTAAATATTCCTCCCCTGACTAGCGAACGTCGTCAACAGCTAGTCAAAACAGCTAGCAAACTGGCAGAAGAGGGTAAAGTAGGTATTCGCAATATTCGGCGTGATGCTATCGATTCTGTCCGTAAACAAGAAAAAAATAGCGAAATATCGGAAGATGAGTCTCGTTCTTTACAAGATGAAATTCAGAAAATTACCGACCAATATACTAAGAAAATTGACGATTTATTAGCAATTAAGGAGAAGGATATTACTACTGTTTAAATTCGTTAGATTCTTGAAAACAAATTCATTAAGTTACATCGGTCTTTAAGACCGATATTTTTTTAGCCTCGTTCTTTTAAAAATAGCTATCAAAAGCGATAATAAATTACCTAAAAAATAAGATTAGAGGATTACTGTTGTGCCAGAAATAGTCCTAAATGAGGTAATTATTTTTTTACCTGTTTTACTACTGTTTATCAACGCCAAATCTTCACTACTGAATTTTCTCGTTCGTATCTTGTCTCTTTTACAACCATTTTCCCAACCCGTCCTAAATGCAGATAAATTACCACAGAAATTTCCGCCTATTAAGATAGTAAAAAGAGACTCCCCCTATCCAGGAACTTTACTATTTACCAATGCCACTAATCCTTTCCGACAAGATATTAAGAGCTATAAAAGCTTTATTGCTGAGATTGATAAATACTCTGGTAAAGTGTTGCGTTATCGTCACATTTTCACTAAAGGATATCTATTTCAACCCCAATCAACAGGATATTCCTATGCCATCTTGGAAAAAATTGGAGTTAACGGCGGAGGACATGATGGCACTCACTATTTTACAGATGAAAATTTAAACATAATAAATGCTTTTAAAGTAATCGGCGTAGCCAATGGGACTACGGATATGCACGAGTTTCTGTATCTTGACAACGGTAACGTATTGATGCTTTCTTACAGAACTCGCAAGGTTGATTTGACGATTGCAGGAGGACATCCTGATGCTCTTGTCTACGATCCAATTGTAGTTGAGCAAACGCCGAAAGGTGAAAACGTTTGGCTGTGGGATGGTAAAAATTATCTGAACATACTAGATACTACTAATGGTCCAGATGTACATCTTGACGCAATACCCCCTTCGCGAGTAGATTACGCCCACCCTAATGCTTTAAGTTTCTTTCCAGATGGCAATTTACTTTTGTCCCTCAAGCATATGGACTGCGTGGTTAAGATCGATCGCCAAACGGGAAATATTATCTGGATACTAGGGGGTGTTAATTGTAAAAACAACGAATTCACTTTTTTAAATGATCCCAATAAAGGTTTTTCACATCAACATAATGTAAGAGTTTTACCAAATGGGAATCTATTACTTTTTGATAATGGTACTTTGCATACTCGACCAGAATCCCGTGCCGTCGAATATGAGATCGACGAAAAAAACAAAACAGCCCGACTTAGATGGAGTTACAGCAATAGTCAATTTACTCCTGCTCAGGGTTCTGTAGAGCGTCTACCAAATGGTAACACTTTGATTGGGTGGGGATTTGCCACCCACCCATTTGTGTCGGAAGTGACCCTAGAAGGAAAAGTAGTTTTAGAAATGAATTTACCTGAAGGACAGATTGTATATAGGGTATATCAAGGGTTTAATGGAATTTATAGTAATTGAAGCCAAAACCAACGGCTTTAGTCGTTGGATGTAGGCGTAGCCCCTTTAGGGGCAGTCATAATTTATGATTAGCAATATATTTTTTAATTGTATCTGAAGACATTTCTCCTGCCGTTCCACAATAATAACTGCGAGTCCACATTGAAGGCAGTTTTAGTAAATGGGAAAACTCTTGTCTTAATATTCTAGAAGTATATCCTTTCAAGCGAAACATGACTTGATGTGGGGCAATAGTAGGCGGACAATTAACAAAAAGATGAACATGGTTGTTGCCAATTTCCAAGGCAAGTATACTCAAATCTAATTCTTGGCATTTTTCGTACAAAAGTTCTTCTAATCTTGTCGCAACACTCCCGACGAGAACTTTTTTTCTGCGCTTGGGAATCCAGACGAAATGATAGTTGATAGCCGTAACTGAAGTATTTTGATGTCGATATCTACTCTGTTGATGCACTTGACGTATTGACAATAAAGCCTGTATGATACTTTAAGTTAATCAAGATAAATTGTCAATGTTTATTGCTTACCGCTATAAATTAAATCCTAGTCAGAATCAAGCGGAAAAAATGAATAATTGGTTGTCGATGTTGAGAGCTAATTATAACTTTAATTTGCGAGACAGGATTGAGGCTTTTGAGCAAGTATCAAAACCATTATTAGGCAATTATTCAAGATTAGAACACAAAGGGGAATGTTGCCCTTTGACTTGTTCGGTCAGCAAAAACGCGACTTTGGGTAGTCCTTGGAAAAATAATGGCAAGAAAAGAAATGCTTACGAACAGCAGAGTTCTAACTTGCTAATCTTAAAAAAGGAGCGACCTTGGTACAGAAATATTCACTCTACAGTTTTACAGCAAAATCTAAAAAGATTGCACAAAGCTTTTGATAATTTCTTTGAAGGTAGAGGTTATCCAAAATTCAAAAATCGAAGTAAGTTTAGGAGTTTTAGCTATCCACCAGGGCAAGTAAAAATAACTGAAAAAGCTGTATACTTACCCTCTATAGGTTGGTGTCGATACTTCAATTCTAGAGTTATTCCCCAAGGGTTTAAGGTCAAAACTGTTACGGTTAGACACAAAGCAGATGGTTGGTATATAAGTCTTAGATTAGAAGACAAGTCTGTGCCTAATATACCTAAAATAGAGATGTCTTCGGTCAGAAATGCTATTGCTGGTGATTTGGGTTTAAACAAGTTAATTAGCTTGAGTGATGGAGAAATCATTGCTAATCCTAAATTCTTTCGGCAAGCAGAACGCAGAAAGGAAATCAGAACGAAGAGAGCTAGTCGAAAAAGAAAAGGTTCTAAAAATAGAGCGAAAGCTTACCAGTATTTAGCCAAGATTGACAATAAGGTCTTAAATCAAAGACAAGATTATCACTGGAAGATAGCTCAAGCTTTATGCAAAAAAGCTGAGATACTAATATTTGAAAACTTGAACATAAAAGGATTACTTAAAAAATGTCAACCAAAGCAAGATGAAGAAGGAAGATACCTTAAGAATGGAAGGAATGCCAAGAGAGCTTTAAGTCGGTTAATTGCTGACGCTGCTTGGGGAGAACTAAAGCTCAAAATAAAGTCTGTAGCTGAAAAGTTAGGATTATATTTTGTTGAAGTTGATCCTAAAAATAGTAGTCGTCAATGCCATAAATGTGGATATATTGACAAAGAAAATAGAAAGAAAGAGCGTTTCTTTTGCTTGAATTGTAACCATTTAGAAGATAGTGATATTCAAGCCTCAAAAAATATTTTGCTTAGAGGTCTAAAACAACTGGGACTTGACCTCAACCAGCTACCGTCGGTGCGTCGGAAAGTTACGGCTTTGGAGATATCATCAACGTTGGTTGATGAGCCTAGCAACCCAAGCAAAGTCAAACAATTAGAATTGTTTGATAGTAGTTTGTGGAGTGTTAGCCCAGTAATAGGCTAACCCTGATTCCAACGAATGAAAGGCAACCGTTCAGGTTGCTAGTCGTTGGAGTGGGTCAAAAAAATTAGCGGGACTTTGACAATTTTACCTATCAAAAAGGGGTGAAAGCCTTGCCAGACGCCGAATTTACCTCTTCGAGGTAAATTCGCCTGAAACCCAGATATATTAAGGATTTAGCTATTTTGAGGTTAAACCATT
>JASJDJ010000185.1 GCA_030065635.1 Xenococcaceae cyanobacterium MO_188.B32 | reverse complement strand
GGTTTAGAAGTTGGTATGGCTCATGGATATCTTTTATACGGACCATTTTTAGTATTGGGACCCTTGCGTAACACTGATAGTGCTGATATTGCAGCATTGTTGGCATCCGTAGGCTTAGTTGCAATTTTAACTCTGTGTTTGTCTCTATATGCTAGTGCAATGGGAGGTAAACCAACATCTACCGTAACTACTCCCAACGTACCCGAAGATTTTGCCACCAAAGAAGGTTGGAGTGAATTTGCTAGCGGTTTCTTTATCGGTGGCGCTGGCGGTGCATTCTTCGCTTACTTCCTGCTATCCACAGCCTATATTGGCGACATCAAAGCTTTAATTCCTGGGATATAAGCTCAACAAGCAAAGCTTCGATTTAAATCTATTGATTTAAAACCGCTAACAACTTGTTGTCGATTTGCAAGTTTAAGCTCAGAGGTATCTCTGGGCTTTATTATTTAATTAGTATTTACTGAAAAATTATTGTTGAAGACGACCAAATGAAACCATATCTAATGCCCCTAAAACAAATTGCTCTAAGGCTGCAATCTTTGGTGATGCCAGGATTATTGCTGGTATTTACTATGTTTTGTTTGACTACTCCAGCTTTAGCTACGGGAGTTTACGATTTACCAGATCCCAACAGGGAAAATGTTTGGGTTGTAGATACTGCTGATGCTATTAGTTTGTCAAATGAAAATAAATTAACTAAAACTTTTAAACAATTAGCCAATGAAACAGGTCAAGAAATCAGAATGGTAGCAATCCGCCGTTTGGACTACGGAGAAACCATTGATAGTTTGGCTGATGAAATATTTTCTAACTGGTATGGGGATGCAGACGCTCAAGCCAATCAAACCCTATTGGTGATGGATACCCTGACTAATAACGTAGCAATCCGCACTGGAGAATCAGCGAAGGCTTTAGTTAACGACGAAATTGCTACAAGCATAGTTGATGAAACCGTTGGTTACGATCTCAGACAAGGAAATAGATATAATCAAGCTTTTATCGATGCAAGCGATCGCTTGGTAGCTGTGCTTTCAGGACAAGAAGATCCAGGTGCGCCTGAAATTACCGAAGAAATCCAAATCGAAGGTACTTTCACTAAAGCTGAGGATACAGATCGAGGAAGTGCAACTGTTTGGATCGTGGGTTTCTTGATCTTGGCTACTATTATTCCGATGGCGACTTACTATTGGTATGTAGGTTTTGGTAACTAATCTTGAATATATTCTTCCCCTGTAATTAGAGCATACTCAGCCCTGGTAAATTCTCGACCTAAATAGGTAGCATGATCTAACATGGTGATGGGACAGGGTTGAGCCTCTTCAATAACTTTGACACACAATTCTTTTGCCGTCCTGCCAGTATATAAAGTTGTGGCGGTACGTTCGACTTTTTTACCCCTAGCTGCAATCACCTCTCCTGTTTCGGGGTTTACTGCCAAACCTTTTTCGTTGATGATGTTGGTATAGTGTTTAGCACAAATCAATCCCGCTTCGCGATCGAGATAAATGATGTAGTAACCACCTGGATCGAGGGCGATAGGACGCTTAGATAGTTTGTCGTCGATCGCTTTAAGTTGTTGAGTATCGATGGTAGTCTGCATGAAAATCTAACTATTGATAAATACACCAATACTCATGATAGTGCCTTAAAGCGATCGATAACAGATTACTGATAACTGATAATTTTTAATAAAGTAATAAACCAACAATTCCTGCGATCGGAATAATAAACACTACCTCTAAACGTAAGCGCAAAATTGCCAAGATAGCACCTGCAAAGATTAATAAACTAACCCAGTGAATTTGGGATGTTTGTCCGACAACAATAGCAGCGGTAAAAATCATGCCAATTACGGCTGGTCGAATTCCTTTGAGAGCAGCCTGAATCGCCACAGAACTTTTAACTGTCTCTAGTACATTAGAAAGAGTTACCATTAATAAAGCTGGTGGAAAAAAGATTCCTACTGTGGCAACAATAGCTCCTAAAAATCCTTTGACTACATAACCAATAAAAGCTGCACTGATCAAAATTGGACCTGGAGTGATTTGTCCCATGGCGATCGCATTACTAAATTCTGCTTGAGTTACCCAATGATAATTATTGACTACTATTTCCTGGATCATGGGAATAAACACATAACCACCACCAAACAGCATTAAACTCATTCCAGAAAAAGTAACAAATAGCTTGGCTAAACTGTCTTCTCCTAATGGTAAGGGTAGTTGTGATAACGCCAAAAGACCCAGTAAAATAACTAAGGGAAGTGCTATTTTTTGCCAAGATAATTTGGGTGCAATTGAAACACTGGATTCTTCTTGTAATTTCTTGGCTATTTGACGGCGAAAACAAAACCAACCGATAAATCCCGAAACAATAATTACAACTAAAGTAATATAAAATCCTCCAATCAATTGCAGGAATAAAGCTGCTAAAACTGCAATGGAAACTTCTCGCCAACCTTTAATGGCTTTTTTACTCATGTTGATTGCAGCACACAAAATAATTGCTGTTACCGCAGGAATAAAACCAGCAAAAACTCTTTCGATTGCAGGAATTTCTCCCGCTTGTAAATAAACAATAGTTAAACCCAATACTAAAACAAAAGAAGGCAGTAAAACTGCTGTCGAAGTAACTAATGCCCCTAAACCACCCCTGATACGATATCCTACATAAGCAATGACATTAGCAGCCACAGGACCAGGTAGACAACTAGCCAAAGAGATTCCATCCAGCATATCTTCGTGAGTCAGAAGCTTTTTTCGTCCGACGATAGCATTTTCTACAACGGAAATTAAAGCCATCAAACCACCAAAAGCGGTACTTCCTATTTTGAGAAATGTCCAAAATAAATAAGGAAAAGATGTAGCTTCAGGCTGCTTTGCCTCATAATAGTCCAGATTTACTTTTTCAATCATTTTGTTAAGTTGTTAAGTGGTAATTGTAGAGATATTTCTGTTACAAGATGGAAAGAGAAAAGAAAAATTTATTTGTGTGAAATCACTCCGTCTCAAGAGCGCGGAACTTGTTTCCGCAATCCGATGTACTAATCTCTTCCCAACCTTCGATTGCCTATTATTGAGTAACTAAACTGCTACTAACTGACGATTTTTAATTTCTTGTAGTAGACTTGCTTGTATATCTCTTCTTTTTAGATCTTCTGGATCTACTTGTTGCAAAACTTCTGCCTTTAAGCCTTGATTAATTTCATTGAATTTGTCAATTGCTGTATGAGTAAATTCAATTTCTTTTCCTTTGGCAATTTTGACTCTTTCATAACCCAAAGCATCCAGAACATCTCCTGCTACTAATTCAAAGATAGTAATTTCTTCGTCAGTAGCATACTTAAGGAACTTTTTAGTGTTGTTCTTAATTACAGGCTTAGTTACATTACCCCACAAAGCACTAGAAGAAGCAGCATTCGAGGCTTCATTTGATGAGTGGAAATCAAGCATTTCTGGAGTGTATTCCACTTGCAAAAATTCACACAATCCTTTGAGAGTAGTTTCGGGATCGCCAGTGAGACTTTCGTAACTAACACTATGAAACCGATCTTTACTTAAGCGATCGCGCATTTGAATAGCTAAACGCTGTGCTTGCGCCCATTTTTGTGCAATGTTAAAAATATGCTTTTCTCCAACTACTGCTTTTTGAAAAGATAATGCTACATCTCTACCATCTCGATACAAATAGATGTATTTAGCGTCAGGTAGGTAAGCATTAATTTCTGGTAAGTAATGAACGTTAGCTAAACTTTTGCAACACCATTTTTGTGCCCCCCAAGTTTCAGCTAAAATGTCATAGACGGCACAAAAAACAGCCACTAAAGAACGCTCCCTACACCGATGGGCAACTTCTTCTCTGTCTAAACTTACTCCTTCCCAAGGTACGGGGTTTAACTCTACCAAACGGCAAACATCATCAACTAGCACTTGAAACGATTCCGTTTGTTCCCAATCCCCATAATTGTGAATTAAAGGCATAAGACGTTGCAAAATATGCGGAGGGTGAGGAGCGGCTATCCCAGATACTTGATTCAGCATTAAGCGCAGTAAGTTAGAACCGGATCTCTGAGTACCAATCATTAAAAATCCCATATTTTTTATTGACTCCTTTTGGAAAATTAGTTGCAAAAGATAGGTGCAACACCAATGTTGTTGCCCCCCTCGGAGATATAATTATCTCTGCTCAAAGAATTAGACTTTTTTAGATTGCCAACTTAATAGTTTGAGATAAAGATTTGTGTTCGAGTTAATATTTCTCAAACCTAAAAAGCAATTTCTCCTTTGTTTTGTGCCAAGTATGAAGAAATAATTAAGTCCTATGTAAAATATTATATACAAAACTCAAATTAAGTCAATAAATATCGCGTAAAATTACTGGCATTTTAATAAAAATACAATATGAAGATAGTAAATAATATCTAGGTATTTGTACTTGAGATAAAATATCTGTTGCTCAAATGAATTGGATAAATTAAACAACTATTTGATAAACAACAGAACTAAATTAAGTTTTTCTTGAGTACATTTACTTAAGTATTGACTTCAAATCAGCAACACTATAGATACTTACAAACCATACAGCAAAATAATTAGTGGAGGTATGATAATAGTCATCAAAATTGTCAAAGGCGCACCTATTCTGGTAAAGTCCAAAAACTTATAACCCCCCGCACCATAGACCATAGTGTTGGTTTGATAGCCTAAAGGTGTCATAAAGCTATTAGAAGCTGCAAAAGTAACTACAAACATGAAAGCAAAGGGATTGAGGTCTAAGCTTTTGGCTACCTCGACAGCAATGGGCAACAATAACACTACTGAGGCATTATTAGAGAGAATTTCGGTAGTTAAAGCTGTAATGATAAAGAAAAAAGTCAACAACCAATAGCCAGAAAAATTACTCCCTAAAACTATCAAGTTATTTGCTAACCATTGAGTTGCACCTGAGTTTTGCATTGCTACCCCCAGAGGGATTAGACCAGCCAGCAGAAAAATAATATCCCAACGCACGGCTTCATAAAGTTCTCCAGGCTTGAGACAATCAGTTACAACCATCAAAACTACACCAATTAAAGCACTGACCATTATTGGCAATATGTTAAAAGCTGCGATCGCAACTACTCCTAGACCAATTGAGATCGCAATACCAGCTTTATCCCATCGGAGGGTTTGTAATTCTTGGCGATCGATAACCAGCATCGATATATTAGTTTGTAATCCCCATAGACTTTGTGTGGGTCCTTGTAATAAAAGAACATCACCGAAACATAAAGGAAGTTTACTGAGACGACTTCTCACTAATTCTTCTCCGCGACGAATGGCTAATACTGTGGCGTTGTAGCGTTGGCGAAAATGTAAATCGCTTAAAGTTGAACCGATAGAAGTACAGTTGGCTAAGATTAAAACTTCGGCAATTCCTTCTTCTCTATGTGCAGTCAAATTAGCAGCTACAGACTGATTACTAAATTGAACATCGGGTAAGATATCAATTCCTTCTGAATCTTTGATTTTTAAGATGTCTTCTCGGCTTCCTCGTGCAATGAGAATATCTCCAGCCAATAAAACTTTGTCTCCTAAAGGCTGGGAAAAATGACAATCGTGACGAATCAATTCTAAGATATCCACATCAAACTTACCTTGTAAGTCGCTATTGGTTAAAGTTTGACCAATCATCTTAGAACGGGGTTTAATTACCAGTTCGCAGATATAATCTTTTAGTTGGTAATCTTGACCGACAACATCGCTTTGGGGGTTTTTACGAGCGGGTAAAAGATGTGGTGCAACCACAACTAAATAAATTAAACCAACTGTGGCTGAAATCAAACCTAATTTTGTAAACTGAAATAGGCTAAAAGCACCATAGCCTAACTGTTCGGATAAACCACTAGCTAAAACATTGGTAGAAGTCCCAATCACTGTAATCATGCCACCCATAATAGAGACATAAGACAGAGGAATTAGTAGCTTAGATACAGATATACCTTGCTTTTTGCACCATTGTTCAACTACTGGTAAAAAAATAGCAACTATGGCAGTGTTATTCATAAAAGCAGTAATTGGTCCTAAAATCGCCCCCATAGCTAAAATTTGCTGATGAGAACATTTGCCACCTAACTTTAATAACAGATCGCTCAGAGTGCTAATCGCTCCAGTACGCGCAATACCCGAACTAATAATAAACATTGCCATAACGGTAATAGTGGCTGAATTGCCAAAACCAGAAATACCTTCTTGGGGAGTTACTAAACCCAAAGTCATTAGCGTAACCATTACTGCGATCGCAGTAATATCAACTGGCAACCATTCACCAATGAAACATATTAGAGCTAATACTACAATGGCAAGTGTCAAAAAAATATCCATCTATACAACCTATTTATCTTTTTCCTGCTGGAGACTTTCGATTTATCGGGGAAGGAAAGCAGGGGGGTTTTTGTCGCTTTTTGATTTGCAAATTAAACACAACCCTGGTGTTTGAAATTTATATTCTGTAAGCTTCTGACTTTTCTGGTAGGCAATCATAAGAAAATCTCCCCAAGTACATTGGTTATATCTGTGATGAGCTGGAGTTTAGACTATTTTGTAAAACTAAAATTGTTAGTAGGGTGTTTTAACTGAGAGTACTTTTTGAGTAAACAACGCAAAAACGTAAGTTGGCAAAAGGACGAGATAATGAGGCAGAAATAGTTAATTATTCATAATCTTGACTCAATCTACCCAAAAACTACAAGAATTTAGAAGCCAAGCCTATCAACTATTAGGATCAGCTAAAGATGCTACTTTTGATTTAATGGATGCGGTTCTGGTGACCCGAAACATCTATTCTTTTGCTGAATTATCACTCTCTCCAGTTTTTCGACGAAAGTGGCCAAGTCTATATGAAGCGCTCGACGATTGTCGCCCAAATCGAAACAAATTAATGAAACTCTATCTGAGAGAAATTCCAACTAATCAGCGACCAATCATAGCAGGAGATCACACCCCTTGGTCTCGGACAGAAGCACCAACTCTCAAAGATAGAACTTATGAACATGGAGCGAAAGTAATTTCAGGTAAACCGATTACTCTAGGGCATGGTTATAGTACATTGGCTTGGATTCCCGAAGCAAAGGGAAGCTGGGCATTACCTCTAAGGCATGAAAGAATCACTTCTTTTGAAACTCCGATTAGCAAAGCAGCTTTTCAACTGAGACAAGTCTGCAAATATCTCCCACAAAGACCGATCAGTTTATGGGATAGTGAGTACGGTTGTGCCAAGTTTGTCAAACTGACAGCAGATATTAATGCCGATAAATTAATGCGTTTACGCCCCAATCGTTGCCTTTTTGGTGCGCCTCTGCCCTATCAAGGAAAAGGAAGACCTGCTAAACATGGTCATAAAATGAAGTTATCTGACTCAACAACCTGGGGAGTTCCGATTGAGTCAATAGAAATTGATGACCCAACTTGGGGACGAATCAAAATCCAAAGATGGAGTCAGTTCCATTTTTACCATTCTGCTGACCATCCGATGGAAATTATTCTGATTCAACGCCAAGGACAAGGACTCTCAAAAAAGGCAGCCAAGCCGATGTGGTTAGCCTGGATTGGCTGGGAAAAACTCTCTCTCGAATCCCTATGGCAACATTACTTAAGACGCTTTGAAGCGTGAACATTGGAATCGATTTGTGAAACAAAGATTACATTGGACAAAAGCTAAATTGGGGACCACAGAAAAGGGACAGCGCTGGAGTGATTTAATGCCTCTTGTAACTTGGCAATTATGGTTAGCCCGTGAGATTATTGAAGATAATCCACTTCCTTGGCAAAAGCCTCAACCACAAGAGAAATTAACCCCTGGAAGGGTTGCCCAGAGCTTCCCAGGAGTTTTGGCCGCGATAGGCACTCCAGCTCATATGCCCAAACCTCGCGGAAAGTCGACCGGTTGGGAGAAAGGGAAAAAAAGGAAGAAAAAACCCCGTTATCCAGTGGTCAAAAAAACAATAACTCGGAAGAAAAAAGAGAAAAAAGAGGCGGCTTAAAACAAATCTTTCAACTATCACTATTGTTCTCAGCTTTTTTGACAAGTTGAGTCAAATTCTCATGTGTCCCAATATTTGAACTGTACGCGTTTAGTGTAGTGGTCAGAGTCTGAGCTAGTCTAAACTCCAGTTAACACCTACATAAGCAGTTCTCGGGTCTGATTCGGCACGGAGATTAACCACTAATCTTTCACCATGACAATCCGACATTAAATGGACAAAAAACAACGCTCGACGTATAATTCGACAACCTAAAATCTTGAAACTATTGCCCTATAATAATTTCATTGATTTTATAGTAGGTTATTTGAGTTAGTTCAAAACAACTATAAAAAGTGTTCACTAATTATACGATCAGTTTTTTGAGAGATAATTGCTGCATATGGAGCGAATTATACGCTCAGTTAGCCAAAACTAGACGGAGAAATCCCCTTATACGTATAGTTTCGAGAGTAATTTTGGTTGAATAATTCTAATTATACGTCCTGCGTTGTTTCTTGTCCGATTGCTGTCTCAACGCCAACTTCTACATAAACACTGTCACCACTCAAAAACCAGGAATGATATTCAAACTTTGGTTTTCAATACAGGTACTCATGACAAGGGCTGTATTAGGGGTTTGAGTATCATTCGTGCAGAAAGTTACGCTAAGAACTATACCAATTAAGCCTACTGAAAATCAGACCCCTGAAACCATTGAAATCTCGTTCAAAATTTCTGTACCAAATAGACCTTAGTTTAATTTATACAGTAATAGCGATCGCGAAATAGACTTTTGAAATGCTTACAGCACAAGACTTACAGCCTTAGCGTAATTCTCTGTACAATTTCTACCAATACCCCTATTATGACTTTTCTTTAGATGATCAAAATTTAGACAAAACACTTCAAAATGACATACGCTTGGGGGATTTGTTGATGTCACCACGAAATGCAATGCGACGGCTCTCTATTGATGGCAAGATTTACGTATATCGAAAAGTAGACGATTACGGCTGGTGTCGTGGTATTAAGGTTCCGGGTGAAACGGATCAGTATCTTCGGGAGTTCTGTACCACGTATCTAAAGGACAACAAAAAGAGTCCACTCAGAGTGTACTGCGAATCCAGAGATTTTATACACCTGGAGGATGCATTGGAAATCACCTGTGATGGTCCAGAGAGACCAGCTCGCTGTATTCGTTTCGGATTAGCCAAGGGTTGGAAGCCCGAAACGGACACCCGTCCCTTTTACCTGAGAATTGAGCCGAGTATGATCGATGAATTTAACGAAATTAGTCCTCCAAGAAAAAATTGACGAAAAATTATTGTTGAATATTTTTGCAATTACGAGCGATACATATCATCGATTTTCCCCTTCACCTTGGACAACAAATCCAAGTGTTCGTGGGGCTGATATTGTCGGTTAGCATGATAGTTAGGGAACCGTGTTTTGGTGACGAAACTCATCTCGCCTCTGAGAATTGAACTATTAACATCTAGAATCATTTGCTCGTAGTTAAGACGACCATTTTTATAGATATAAAACATTTCGTAGGCTTGACCGTTTTTCCTTCTAAGTCTCTGATATTCTTGCGACCAATATTTATACTGTTGATAGGATCTAAAGGTAAATTGACTCAGGGAAAACTCTCTTAACAACCTAGCTGTATATATAGTATCCCCTGGTAATACCCGACTATCTAACCACCTATTAATATTCTTTTTATAGTCACCAATTTTCAAAATCCGCTCGTCTAGGAATACTTCAGAACGAGGAATACTAGTGGGCTCAATCAAACTATTGAGAAAGTTAAAAAACGGTCTTCTTTTACCATCTATAATCAACTTCTCATCATCTGAGAGTGGTATACTTTTAGGCTTCTTGGAATAACTACGCATCGCTGTTTTAATATCATCTTTGCGGTACAAAGCGTAGTTGGCAGAACCGTGAAAGCAACCAGCTTCAAATAGTCCTTTAACTTCAAAGTTGAACTGACCTTGTCTTTCGTTACCATAAACATCTGTAGTGGGTTGATGTAAGATATCTAAACCTGGAAAACAATCTTGTAGATGCTTCATCGCAGCATTGGAAATCATCTTATTGTATTCATCTTTTAGATAATATTCACCATCTACAAAATCATAAGTTTTTAAGAAGACATCATCTACGGTGACATCGCCACTAAACTCATCTATTAATGGTTTAAATCGCAAGTGTGAACCAGGTCTATTTAGATATATATTTACACTGTTAACACCAGAAATATTCCTATTTTTTTGAGCATAAGGAATATTATTTAACTCAAATACACAACCATCGGTGATAGTTTGAAAACCATTTAACCCCTTTTCCATACACCAAGCTAAACTTCTAGCACGGGCTGTTATGTTATTACCTACTACCACATTACCAACATTGAAATATGGCGAAACCATATCGCCATATACGGTATTGATACATAGTTTATAGAGATTGTTTAAGGGTGTTTTTTTCTTATGTTTTTTTCGCTCGATTAGTAACTTATTGACCAGCAAATCACCTAAGTTTATACCGTACCAGTAGTGACATTCTTGAACCTTAGATGTTTTGGTTTTTCTTGTGTGTGCGGTAAATGTGGTGGTATTAGAGCCAAAAAAGTTTTTGTGTTGTCTTTCTAATTCCTCGATACTATTTACCCGCAGTTGTTTGGGATACCACATAGCTGTATGGACAACTAACTTACTCAACAATTCAGAGCGTTGTGGTTTGGTAGCCACATTATCTAACCACTGTAAAAAGTCGTGGGTGATAATGGCATTTTGGATATCATTTTGAAAGATTTTAATTAATCCTACATTATCAATTTCCCACCACTGGTCTGTTTCTTGTAGTTCCGAGTCGGTGATTAACTCATTAATATCCTTTGGTGGTATCCAGGATAGTAAATAGTCCTGTTTTAACTTCAGTTTGTAGCCTTCTTTTAAAGATACTCTAGCTTGCCACAGTCCTGGTACTAAATCATCACCATAAGTATCTAGGAATTGTTTTAGTGTCAGATACTTATTTATCTCGCTGTCTCGGGGATAATCCAATACACAGGGAATACCCAAAGGATATTCTTGTACTCTTAAGCCTTCACCATAACAGCCCGCTATATCAATATCGCACAGTAGACCTCTGATAAAGGTATCTGTGGGTCGATTGTTGCGACATCTACCACCATCAACTTTGGCATTCAAGCAGCCAGTAGTGCCTAATCTTTTTAGATAGTCGGCACTGCCATATTTACAGTATTTGTCGATGATTTTATTGTCGTTTTTGCTGTGATTGAATAGTTTATTTATCCCTGAAGATAGGATTTTGGAAACTGTCGAACCTATGGTGTATTTTGGCGGTGTATAGTAGTCGGCTAATCCTAAAGATTCATAGATACTTTCAAAGTTTTTGGCGTTACCTAATACAGCATCGTAATTATACAAGTCCCCCAGAGCATAATTATCAAAATCATCTGGTCTATTTATATACATATCATACATTCTCGACTTTTCTTCTGATAGAAAATTATCCTTATATTTGAGTTTTATATTTGAGTTCTCACAAAAGGTTTTATAATTAGTTTTCCCTTGGATGGCACTAGTATCTTTTATTGATAATTTAACTGAATAAAGATGACCATCAATTAACAATAACCAAGGGGTATGTATCCAATCAAAATATCGTTCCCCTACTTGATGATAAGTTACTAAACGCCTTTGTAGTGAGATGACTCCACGGCGTTTAACACCGTGTAAAACTATGTTTTTCAGGTCTTTACGATACCGACCTTGAAACATTCTGAACAATTCCGCTAGGGCAAAGAAGGAGTATACATCTACCTGTATCGATGGTGGAATAATGCCATCTATGCCTAAGTCATCTTCTATAGGCTCTATTTCGTGTCCTAAATCTTCCAGGTAGTCCCAACCCACAAAATCATATTTGAACACTTTATGGCGGGATTTTGTAGCGATATCGGGATGTCCGTAGATGATACCATCACTCTGCCAAATTCCCTTGCATTGTACTGAGATAGTGGTACATATTGGCAGTCGGGGCTGTTCGATGGTAGCTGGGTGGGTGTATTCGGCGTCTACCTCCAGGGGGAAATAGAGATCGCGACCATCAGCTTTTTCAAGAAAACCCTTATAGAGCAGATGTTCTGTGCTATTGTACATAGTAAG
>JASJDJ010000184.1 GCA_030065635.1 Xenococcaceae cyanobacterium MO_188.B32 | reverse complement strand
GGCTATAATCCCAGAGATTACTATAATTCCAACCCCGAACTTAAAGCAGTTATCGATCTAATTAGTTCTGGTTTCTTCTCTCACGGCGATGGGCGTCTATTTCAGCCTGTTGTAGATAATCTTCTCTATGACGACCCCTATTTACTTTTAGCTGACTATCAGTCTTATATTGACTGTCAAGAACAAGTCAGCCAAGCTTATCGCGACCGGGATAATTGGACGAGAATGTCAATTTTGAATGTAGCGCGGATGGGTAAATTCTCTAGCGATCGTTCTATTCAAGAGTACTGTGACGATATTTGGCAGACCAAACCCGTCAAGATTGAATTAGAAGCATACATCCAGGCAAATGCTGGTTTGAAAGTAAACAATTAGTTTATCAAATAGCTAAGAGCTAAGAGCCAATAGCTAATAGCTCTTAGCTTTTAGTTGCTCTAGACTTAGTCCAAGATGAAGGTTCTTCAAAAGGCAAATCATGAACCTAGATTTTGCTAATGCCAGATGGCTTAATCAACCAAAATCATCTCAAATAAGCCACGAGTCAGTGAGTATTATTACCGAACCTCATACTGATTTGTGGCAACGTAGCTACTATGGATTCAGACATGATAATGCTCCTGCTCTTTTATTTGAGAGTGCAATTAATTTCTCATTTACAGTCCAAGTGTCATTTGATTACCAAGCTAGGTTCGATCAATCTGGTTTAATCATTTACCTCAACAGGAATAATTGGTTTAAAGCATCCATTGAATATGAAAATCATAATACTTCCCGTTTGGGTAGTGTTGTTACCAATTTTGGCTATTCGGACTGGGCAACAACTGATATAGCGACTACAACTGCTATCTGGTATCGCCTCAGTCGTCGAGGCGCGGATTTCCTCATTGAGTCTTCCCTAGAGGGCAGTAATTTCCAGCAAATGAGAATTTTTCATTTACACTCTTTGGGTGAAACATCACTGGAAATGGGTCAACTTAATCCTCCAGCACCACCAGCACAGCCTATACCATTTGGCTTGTATGCTTGTAGTCCGTTAAATTCATCTTTTGAAGCTAGATTTAGCAACTTTAAACTTGAAAAATGTCTGTGGATGGCCCATGTCACGGAATGATACGAAATCTGCTTGAGAAAGTTTATACCAATTCACTAAATAAACGCTACGCATTCAATGAGTACAGCCTTTAATTTAGTAGGATTCATTCATAGCAAAGTTTAAGTAAATTGGTATTACTTGTAAGGTTTACTGGGATATGGCGAGACAGATCGACTTTTTAGAGTCTCAAATATGTAACTTTTACCAACAGGATTTAGTAATGAGATATTTTGTTCCAAAGTGTTGCAGTTTCATTATTGGTAAGATTCTTTTTTGATTAAATACCAGTAAAATTGTTTGAAGTTGTTGAAGTTGAAGAGTAACTTTGTGAAAAATTTGCATAAACTAACTTCTTCTCTTGTTTGCTCGATCGCTACTCTTGGCATCTTTCTTCCAGGTGCCTCGATGAGGGTTTTAGCTCAAGAAACCAATACTTCCTGCATTGAAGCTAATGCTCAATTAGATAATCCTCAAACATATGATGTGATTATCTTTGGTGATGAAATACCAGGAGTAATGACAGCGATTAAAGTTAAACGAGAATTAGAGAAGAGAAATGGCAAGGCTAAAGTTGCCCTGATTACGGAAGGAGACACCGAGCGAGGAATCGGCGGACACCTAGTTAGAGGTGGTTTAGCTTATCTCGATCGCAATCAAGTTCCCCGTGATATGCGAGGTGAGTTAGGGACTTTTGGGGCTTCTAGTCAACTCTATCAAGAATTTATCGACCTGACAGAAACAGAAGCCATTGCTCTCGATCGTTTCAAAGCAACTAAAATCTTTAAAAATATCTTCTCGCGGGAGAATATAGATCTTCTTGATAATGTAAAGTTGCAGTCTGTAGCTACTACAGGTAAATTAGTCTGTTCTCTAACAACTGCTAATAATGGCTCATTTATCGCCGAGCAGTTTATCGATGCTACCCAAGGAGGAAAGTTAGCAGAGAGGAGTGGAGTAGAGATAAAGATGGGATTTGCTCACGTAGGTTTACCCGATAGCACTCTTAGTGTGGGCTGGGTGTTTGAAATATACGGCAAAGATATCCAGCAACTACAACAAATTGAATTGGGCTTGATCGAGCGTTTCTTAAATACAAGCGACCGCCAGGCTCAAGATTGGTTAGCGGTAGCTAGTGGCAACAATCCAGAAAAATTAGCTGATTTTGAGCGTTCTTTTACTGATAGTCACGGTCAACCTGCTATTATGTACCAGGCTACTCCTGATTCGGCTGACGTGCGGGCTCTGGCATTTAGTGGAGCATATCATGGTGATACTAGTACATTATTCGATTTGAGAAAATCTCGAGGAATACTCGATCGCGCTAACATTGCTGTATTGGATAATCGGCTTAGTCTCAATGCTTTGCTATTTGATGTTGATGCAACTCAAGCTAGAGAATTGAGTAATAATGGTGCTCGGCCAACCCCAATGATGAAGGAAATTGCCCAGAAAGTAGAAGCATTTTTTAAACGTTTGGGTGTTCAACGCATAGAGTTTATGGACGAGCTTTATATTCGTACGGCGGGACAAATAGCTGAATCTCTAGATGATTTGACCGCAACTAAAATGGCTGATGGAGGAGTACCAGTAGAAGAAGCTTTAGGAACTTTCTCTTATCACTTAGATGCCAGGGGTGGTATTGCTGGTTTGCGGGAGAGAGTTATAGATGCAGGAATCCATGAAATTAGAAGTGTACTCATGCCAACCTTTAACTACGGATTTCGCCACACTTTACCTGTAGAGTATGAAAATCTGGCAGTGTTAAGTCCAGCTTCGGGTTTTGGCGGTTTGGGAACAACCGCAGGCAGAATTGTGGAATTTAATGTCTCTGTCGGGGAAGGATTAGCGATCGCTACGGCTATGGCAAATGCGGACGGACGCTCTTTACATTCAATTACTAATCAAGAAGTCAAACAAGCATTAGGGTATGCTCCTCAAATTTACGGAAAACCAAGCAGTAGTTGGTTTGATGTCTTTACTGTCGAGAAAACACTGCGGAGATTTGAGTGATTATAGAGTTACGATTAGTCTAATGCTTTTTGGTTGGAGAAGTAATAACTCTTTTCTTCGATCGCGTAATTTTTTATACTTGTTTTCAAACAACTTCTCATTGTGACGGACTCTAGTTAGCACTGACTCTATGTTATTAAGTATTCGACTTCTTGCTTCCTTACTTGTGGCTTGTACAATTCCTTTTGTGACGATATCTAAGGCATTGACTCAAACACCAATATCTCCATCAAAGCTTCCTAGTAAGGGTTTGAAAACGACAGATCGGCTTTTGAACCAAGTTTGCGATTTTTTGAAAGCTCGACAGTCCTTTACCGTGGAAATGGACATTACTTACGACAATGTACTGGATTCTGGAGAAAAAGTGCAGTATAGTGCATATCAGAGAGTTTGGGTGAGTAAACCTAACCAACTGCGCTCGGATTATAGGGGTGATAAGCGCAACACACGCTTTTACTATGATGGTAAGTCCTTTACCTTGTATACCACCGATCTGAATTTTTATGCTACCAAAACCGCTCCACCAAGTATTGATGAAGTAGTCAAAAACGTTGAAGTTAACTACGGCATCACCATTCCCATGTCGAACTTATTTGTAAGTGACCCCTGTGCTGCCGTAACTTCTGATATTCAAAAGTCAGTATTTGTTGGCTCTAATATGGTAAATCGGGTTCCAGGATACCATATCCTATTTACTGGAGAGGAAAGAGATTGGCAGATATGGGTTAGCCAAGCTCGACAACCCCTACCCATGAAGGTTACGATCGCCTACAAAAATTTGCCAGGTGCCCCACAGTATACTGCTGTACTATCGAGATGGAACTTTATTTCCCAGATTACCGACGACACATTTACTTTCGAGCCACCAGTCGGAGCTATTGGTATTGAGTTTCTGCCAACCGAAAACGTCGGTGATGCGGCCGAGAAACAGTAAAACACAGGAGTTGAATTTATGAAAAGCTTTTCCCCAAGACCTTTAGCAGCTCTTTTTGCTTTACTGTTGTGTGTTGGTTTATTTCCTCTAGACATTGCCTCTGCCCGACCTCGTGGAGGAGGTGGTGCTCGTCGTGGTGGTGCTTCACACAGTGGGAGTTTTAACCGTGGTGGTGCTTCACCTCGCGTTAACAGCAGTGTCAACTTGCAAAATCGGGGTAATATCCAACAGAATCGGCCAAATCGACAAACGACAATACAGAATCGTCAGGGAGAAATAACCGATCGGCAGGGAAATCGGCAGACAACTCGGCAAGATCGGCAAGGAGAACGTACGGAACGGACAGATATTCGTCAGGGAGAACGAACCGAGCGCACAGATATCCGCCAAGGAGAACGCACGGATAGACAACGGAATCGACAAGATTTTATCGACGATAATTATTACGGTGGTCGCTGGTATGGTGGAGGTTGGTATGGTGGTGGATACTATGTTCCTCCTGGTTGGGGATGGGCTACTTTTACCACTGGTTTAATTATTGGTGCTACCATCGCCACACCCCCGCCTTACTACAGCACGGTGTATGTAGGCTCAACTACCTACATTTATTCAGATGGAGTCTTCCTCCAACCCAGTGGCAGTTCTTATGTGGTTGTCAGACCTCCTGTAGGCGCGGTGGTAACTTATTTGCCAGAAGGATGTACCATGCTCCAAATTAACAATGCGACGTACTATAATTGCAGCGATATTTATTATCAGCCTTTTTACCAAAATGGCAATACGGTTTACAAGGTAGTTCAATTTTAATCTAAATTTAATTGTGTAATTTGTTTAATGTTTCTAGCCTAAAATGTTGATGTTGCCTTAGAAACTTATGCAGGTCTTGAGGTTGAGAGAGTACTATGAGGAGTTTGCCTTTGAAATTAACCCAAATCATCGGCGCATTTTTAATTACGATCGCCCTAGAAACCATACCCTTAAATGCTCAACCAGTACAATCTCAATCTGCCGAAGAATATTTAGAACGTGGTCTCAATTTAAGCGAACAAAATGAATTTGTTGAGGCGGTCGAAGCCTACAGTCAAGCGATCGACCTCGATCCAGATAATGCTTTAGCTTACTACAATCGAGGATTAGCTTTTTATTACCTGCGAAATCATGGTGCTGCGTTAGCAGATTTTAATCAAACTATCGAACTCAAACCAGATGTTGCTGCTACCTATGAAAAACGTGGTTTAATACTCATGTACCTAGAAGACTACGAAGGTGCGATCGCCGACTTCGAGCAAGCTGCCCAACTTACTCCTGATGATGCTCATCTCTATCTAGGTAAAGGCTTGGCCACCGTGCTAGAGGGAAAAATAGCCAAGGCTATTCCTGATTTCGATCGAGCCATCGAATTGGACCCCAATTTGGCGATCGCTTATTTTCTACGTGGTGGTGCCTACTCTGAGTTGGGAGATCGTTTGGCTGCCCTTACAGATTATCAACAAGCAGGGAGACTCTATCAAAAGCTAGAAAATCGCACCAGTTTTAATCGAGTTATGGCAATAGTGCGGGATTTAGTTCCCAATTGCTATCCTAACTGCAATCGGACAGCAGACAATGACTCCATCCCGACTGACAGCGATTTGCTTATCTCTCCGACAATTGCTGTGTCCATAGCCAATCTAGGCGAGCGCATTAGTTTTGGTGACAAAATATTGGTTGACGAGCTAACTAATCCCGATAAACAAGCAGGGGTAAAAGCATTAGCTGTAGGGGATTTTGCTACTGCTGTTACTAAATTGGAAGCTTATCTCCAGCAATACCCTAACGATCCAGAAGCTTTAATCTATTTGAATAATGCCCGTATTGGTAACAGTAAAAGCTATAGTATTGCTGTCTCTGTACCGATCGATTCATTAACCCCCAATGCCCTAGAAATATTGCGAGGAGTGGCTCAGGCACAAGCAGAAAACAATAACAAGGTCGGCATCAGTTTAAAAGTTGCAATCGCTGCTGACAACAATAATCCAGAAATGACTAAGCAACTGGGTTCGGTTTTAGGCGAAAATCCCGATATACTGGGTATTGTCGGGCCTTTTTCTAGTGATGCTGCCTTGGTGGCAGGGGAGGTATACAAACAAAAGCAATTAGTAGCTATTTCTCCTACTAGTACCTCCGTTAAGCTATCAAATTATAGTCCTTATTTTTTCCGTACTGCTCCTAACGATACCGTTGCAGCTCAGGCATTGGCCAATTACGCGACCGACGAACTAAAAGTGGAGAAAGCAGCGATATTTTTTAATAGTAAAAGTGGTTATAGTCAGTCCCTTAAACAAGAGTTTTTATTAGCTATTTCCCAAAGAGGAGGAACTATAGTAACTGCGATTGATTTATCTAATCCTAATTTTAAAGCTAGGGAAAGTATTGACCTAGCCCAAAAAAAGGGTGCAGAGGTATTAATGTTAGCGGTGGATACCCCCAAACTAGACCGAGCACTAAAAGTAGTGGAGGCTAACAGTCAAAAATTGCCTATCTTGGGAGGAGATGCGGTTATTCAGGCAAAAACCCGAGAAATAGGCGGTAAAAATGCTGTAGGGATGGTTTTAGCTTCGCCTTGGGCTTTAAAAAATGACTCTCAATCTAATTTTCTCCGTCGTGCTCGCTCTCTTTGGGGAGAAGAAGTGGGCTGGCGTACTGCTCTAGCTTATGATGCCACTCAAGCCTTAATTGCTGCTATAGAGAATAATCCAACTAGAGTAGGTGTTCGGCAAGCTTTAACTGCACCTAGTTTTTCGGCAAATGGTGCATCTGACACTATTAATTTTTTACCTTCAGGCGATCGCCTGACTAGCGTCAAACTGGTTCGTTTAGTTTCCAGTCCTAAGGATAAATATGGTTACAATTTCGTTCCCCTGTCAAATTAACAATCTCGAACCCAAATATTACAACTATTGCTAAAATTATTTTTCAGTCTCTAAAATTTTATCGGCGATCGCTAGCTTCCTTACGAAAATTATGTTTAAAGCCGAAATGGTTCAAAAAAAAGTATTCACCTTCTTAAAGACTACTTGTCTGCTGCTGACAAAACCGAAGGCTTGACTATTCTCAATGTACTACGTCGTTTTCCTAGCAAAGACATTCACCTCAACCTTGATTTTATTATCCAATTGCAACGGGAATTAGCAACTCAATCTAGCTATCGCAAGTAGCAGTAAACGAAATTATTCAGCAGTCCGCAGCAGAAGCAGCCAAATCTACCTTAGATTTGTCTCAACTTACTGATTTAAGACAGCCAGCTGAAGGGGGTACAACCGCGCTAGACTATACTCTGTATGCGTTTCATAGCTATCAAACCTTTTTGATAAAATGGCAGCTTATTGAGAGCTGTTTTCATTAATTTTTCCACCCACTCCCAACATATATCCATAGATAATACCCATGTCGTACCATATAGTCCTGTCCAAAAGTAACTATGTCTTGGTCGGTTTTTTCCTTCAAGTTTGAGACGATTAATATATTCTTGATGACCAGTATTTCTAATTTTTAATCCCACCAAACAACTTGCAGTATAGGTGATCGCTATTAATAAAATTTCTTCCTAATCTGTTCAGTTAGCCGATTAAGATTAAGTTTTTTGGCGGTAGTTAACTGAGAGTAGGTTTGTTTGACCTCAGTGGCGATACTATCAGCCCATGCCCATTGAATATTAAAGCGAGATTGATAAGACTTCTCTATCTCATCTTCACTCATCCCTTTTTGCATATCATTAAGCCCAGTACGGCGTATCGATTCATACTGGTTTCCCAAAATGTTTAGAATTGGCGAATATGCTATTTTTGCCTCAATTCCTACTCTTAGTCCTGGATTTTTCTTAGCCATCGCTTAACATTGAACTGTATAATAGCGATGATTGCTTGGAGTTCTCTTGGCTGGCAATTTCCCTGTTCTATCCCACCGTCTTAATGTCTCAACTGATACTCCTATCTCTTCCGCCAATTCATGAGGTCTCATACTTATACATTATTTAGAGCTATGTATAAGTATGTATAATAAATTGACCACTATAAGTCAACAGGTTGGAGGCACGTCGAAGTTACGAACCAGCGAACTGAAGCGCGATTATGCTCATCAAATGAAATATTTAGTAGATGAGCGTTATCCCCAAGCAGACAAAATTGGAGTTATTCACCTAGTTTGGTTTTTGCTTATCTCTACTACTGTTAATTTTCATTGCTTTGCCGTTATATTGCTCTTTTAATACATCAATTTTCATAGTACGATAATTTTCATATTTGAATGATTTCCTACGTTTTGAAGAACAACAATAGTTTGCAACAGAGGAAAATTAAGCGATTGCCAAAAAAAATAATACTGACAATTGGCGCGATTGCCTTAGTTAAGCTCCTGGGGATATCTGGCGATATAGCCCTAGCACAATCGCGCTCACAATGTGAAGAATATGCCAGGGATTATGCTAAACGCAATTCTGAGTCTCAGGGTACTACTTTGAGAGGAGCAGCTAGAGGAGCAGCTGGAGGAGCTGTAATTGGTGGGATCTTTGGAGATGCTGGGAAAGGTGCTGGCATTGGCGCACTAACAGGTACGCTGAGGGGAAGTTCGCAGAAATCTTCAGACTATCAACGTCTTTACAACATTGCCTACGATGATTGCATGAGTGGAAGAGTCAGTCCACGTTAATCATTTATATCTTGTTTGCTTGTGAGAATTATTTTAGAGAAAATGGTGATTATAAATCAGTTTAAATCGATAGCAGTTGTGTCCACAGCTTTTCTACTCAGCATCCCTTCTGTTTCTGTTTACGGGCAAAATGGAACCAAGCAAGAAGATACTTCCACGATCGATGCAGGAACTCTTGCGTGTAGATATTTGTTCAAGCTTGATGATAGCGAAAAACAAGCTACAATGGCTTACTATCACGGTTTTATAAGTGGAAAGAAAAATGAGTCGATCGTGGATGTTGCGAGATTAGGTAATGTCTCCGATCGAGTCATCGATCACTGTATTGACAACCCCAATGATTCATTACTCACAGTATTTGAACAATACCGAAAAAATTAATACATTCTAATTTTCGTAGAGGCGATCGAGTCTTTTTGTCATTAAGCTTTACTATTTGACAAGAGTAGTTCGAGCCAAGCTCGCCTGTAACGGGTGTGGTCAAAAGTCGTTGGTGCTCTAAATGCGATCGCGCTTTGAGAGAGAAAGCTATTTGAGAATAATAATCAAAACAAGAGAGAAAGATAATTCGTAACCCACAACTGACAACTAAAGAAACTAGATTAAGCCATTAATCGTTTTTCCGAATCAGTATATGTTTGCCAAAAATCATTCCACCAATCGTTGGCGCGAATCACTCTGAGAGCTAACATAGGGTTAATAGTGTTAGGATGCGATGGTCGCTCCAGGAATTTTTAAGCGTTTTTGTGGAATATAGCGATGGGAGCTTTCAATTTCCCCCGAGCCGATGGGTAAACCTAGATAACGGTATTTCTCATAATGTAGACCTCACGGGGTGACAAGCACCCAAAATCCCTATTTAAATAAGGGTTGAAAGTATTTAAGCTGCCGATAAAATCAAATTTTTACTCAAGAATGATAATCATTTTAGGTAGAGGGGGACTTGAAGTTATCTGTCTGACGGGGTGACAACATACTTGGATGTAAGGCAGGGCAGGCTTTTAGGGTTGGTGATCGCTCTCTCAGATTTAAGCAAAATTTTGATGTATAAAACCTCTAAAGCTGATTTTTTCGTTATGCGATCGCTATATATGGGGTCTATCTTTTCAGGTGATTTCCAAGAAAGAATATACCACCTTTTAAAAGGTAAAACTAATGCTGCGTAACTAGATCCATCTATGAAAGGTGGTATATTCTTTCCGGGAAAAGGCCTCAGCAGCCGCTCGTCTGAAAAGCCTGCCCTGCCTACCTTATAAATTGCTTGTCACCCCGTCAGGTTATCTGTCGAACTCAGTAGGTTATCTGTGCTAATATTTCCCCCCTTTCCGGCAGGGGAAGCAGGGGAAGAAAGATGACCTTAACTATACCTCGTTAATATACAAATAATTTTGCTTACCTGCCTAATGCTATATTTTGGACAATTAGCATCACATCATTCAAGTCTCAGAATAAAAAAGCTACATTAAAAGAAAGATATTAGAGACGTTGAGAGACAATGCTGGAAAAATCACAGGTCATCAGCGATCGCTACCAACTAATAGCCAAATTAGGTCGTAATGCGGGAAGACAGACTTGGCTGGCAACAGACTTAAATTCTGAAGAGAAAGAGCAAGTAGTAGTTAAGTTGTTAGCTTTTGGTGGTGACGTACAATGGGAAGACTTGAAGCTATTTGAGCGAGAAGCCCAAATTCTCAAACAACTCAATCATCCTCGTATTCCTAAATATAAAGATTATTTTTCCATCGACGATCGAACTCTTTGGTTTGGGTTAGTACAACAATATATTCCAGGATTATCTCTCAAACAACTACTCGATCGGGGCAAAAGATTTACAGAAGCAGATATCGAAAATATTGCTCGAGAAATATTAGAGATTTTACTTTATCTGCATGGGCTTAATCCTCCTCTTTTGCATCGAGATATCAAGCCTAGTAATCTGATTTGGGGAGAAGACGAACAAATTTATTTAGTAGATTTTGGGGCTGTACAAGACCGCGCTGCCACAGAAGGTGCTACCTTTACAGTAGTGGGAACTTATGGCTATGCGCCCATAGAGCAATTTGGCGGTAGAGCCGTCCCTGCCTCAGATTTATATGCTTTGGGGGCTACTCTAATTCATCTGTTAACCCGTACTCCACCTGCTGATTTACCCAATCGTGAGTTGACCATTCAGTTTCGCGAGCGACTTTCTTTAAATTCTGGGTTGGCTAACTGGTTGGAAAAAATAACTACACCAGCATTAGAAAAACGTTTTTCTAGCGCACGACAAGCTCTTAAAGCTTTACAAGATAAAGACAAGGTAGATAATTTTACTGCTGATTTTGATAAGTATAATTTTCAAGAACAGAATATTAATAGCATTATTAATAGACCTATTAATACTAAGATTAAAATCCATCGTTATTCTAAATTTTTAGAAATTGTCATTCCCAGACGAGGAATAACTAATCTCACTCAGTTTGTGAATTTGAGTTCCGCAGTTTTAGGATTAGGTGTTTTATCCCTAGTATTTTTTTTATTGCCTGGTAGTTTTTGGTTGATTATCATCTTGCTTATAGTCTTTTCTTCCAAAATAAATAATGGCAATATTAGGGGGATTATTACCTCGACAACAGTAAGCATAAATCATCAAGACTTTATAATTGCAACTAATTTATTAGGCTTGAAACATGTTAAAACAGGATCGACTAATGAAATTCAAGATGTTTCTATTAACTATGTAAGCTATAGTTCTCAAAAGAAAATGGCTACAGAAGCGATCGTTATTAATACCAAACTCAGACATCAGAATCAATTTAAAAGATACTTATTCGGACAAGGATTAACAGAAGAAGAACTAATTTGGATAGCTAATGAAATTCGTAGTTGGTTAGCTTCTCACGATCGAGATTGAAACATTAGGAAAACTTAACTTCTTTCGCCTTAGAGATTAATCCTGAAATTCAACTATTCCCCTAGCTGGAAAAATTTTCTCAGTGTCAGCAAGAGATAAACAGTTTATATAGAGCGATCGCACTGCTGATTGTTTATCTTTTAATGTAGCTCCAAGCAATGTAAATTAGGATTATTTAAAAGCATGACAATCGCTTCTTTTCCAGAGCGAATTAATTTTTCTACTTGTTTAGTAGGGACATTGCCACAGCGCAGCCAAACTACTTTGGGAGGAGAGCCATATAAACGACTTCTTTCTGCAAAATCAGCATCTTGAGTGACGATGCAAAAACTATTAGCTTTGGCAAATTCCCAAATTTCAGTATCTGTTTTTTCTGCCAAGCCATGAAATTGGACGTGACTAGAATTAGCGGGACTTTGACAAAAAACTAGGTTCAAAAAGGGGTGAAAGCCTGATATATCAATACTTTAACCTCAAAATAGCTAAATCCTTAATATATCTGGGTTTCAGACGAATTTACCTCGTCGAGGTAAAT